>PLOF01000141.1 GCA_003142035.1 Candidatus Dormiibacterota bacterium | reverse complement strand
TTGCTCAGAGTCCCCTCGGAGCCGGCTGCACCCACGGGATCGACGACCACGCGTCCGGGACCCACCGAACCGGTTGCCGCGGGAAGGTCGGCGCGACCGGCGGCTCAGGGTTGCTCGAGGACCTTCCCGGCGCGGGTGACCACCAGCTCGATGCTCACCTCGTGCGACGCGATGCCGAAGGGCAGCGGTGACACCCGCGCGCTCACCGTGTAGTGCATGGTGCCGTGGGCGTCGATGTGCTCGGTGCACGTCGTGTGGGAGACCGCGGCGAAGTCGCCCGTGTTGTCCAGCCCACAGCCGCTCAACATCGGCTGGGCGGGGTTGACCCAGCTGGCCGGAGGCGTGAACCCGGGAACGCCGTAGTCACTTGTGGCGCTGGCCGGGAGCGGAAGGCCCGGGTTGCCCCAGACGTACGCGACGGTGTCGTCCCAGCAGACGTCGGCGCGCAGGCCCACTGTGGCTCCGAACTCGGACCCGACCATCGTGCCACCGGCGAAGTCCTGGCAGGTGGTGCCGGATGGCCCGCCTCCCGACGCTGAGAAGGAGCCGCGTGGCGCTGACTGCGAGGGAAGCCAGACGACGGCGGCGAGCCATACGGCAATGATGCCGGGGACCGCGAGCCACGACATCCATCTCTGGTGCCGGTTCCGCCCTCGCTCGTCGTCGACTCCCTCCTTGCCTCCACCGCCGTCTCTACGCCAGGCGATCACGGAGGTTGGCAGCATGAGCAGCAGCTCGGCCATGGCAAGCACGATCCGTCCGGAGATGCCGGTGTCCACGTCGGAGACGGCTGGAATCGAGAACTGCGAGGTGGTAGCGCTGACGACCGTGACCGCTATGTCCGAGCCGATCCACACGACATATAGCAGCACGATGGCAAGTCCGATCCAGCGGAAGCCTCGGCGATAGGCAAAGTCCCGCAGCCGGCGCTGCCGCTCGTCGAGCCCTGAAGCCCTCCGGAATGCGAGCGCCCCGGTAGCCCGGCAGAGGAGGATGTCGAGCCCAGCGAGGATCGCCACCAACAGGATGCCGAAGCCGTGAAGGGGCAGCGCCGAGGCGAGCAGTGTGGTCAGGGCCGCGGTGGCGATCACCAGAGCGCGACGCACCGACTGTCCGGGCTCAGCGCCGCTCATGGGCGTCGTCGAGCCGTTCACGGGAAGCGCTCCACATTGCCGTTCTTGTCGATGATGACCTTAACGGTCACGTGACGGCTGAGGAACGGGAGTAGGTCCGGCGAGAACTTGACCCGCCAGGTGAAGGTGAGGGTCCCGTCGGCGGCGGTCGTGCGCGTGCACTGATCCATCGTGATTGCCACCAGGAGTCCGCCGCCCATCATGCAGTCGTCCTGGTTCATCCCGTACTCCTCGTTGGCGCGGTGGCCGTCCCAGCAGGCCTGGGCGCTGACCGGCAGCTCGGCGTACACGCCCCATCCGGCCTCCACCTCGGCATTGAAGGAGTGGCAGGTAAGCGGGATGACCTGCGGCGTGGGAGAGGAGGGGGATGCCGGCGTACCACTCAGCACCGCCCCGGGCTGCGGCGTCGACACGTGCGAGGAGGTGCGCAGGGGAAGCCCCACGACAGCCACCGACCCCATCAGCGGGAGGGCGAGAACCGCGAGTACGAGCCCGACCGCGACACGCGCCTGCACGTTCACGCGCCGAGAACGCGCCGGCACGTCGCTCTCCGGCGGGGGAGGCGCGGGTTCGATGAAGGCCAGGACCATCCCGGGAAGGACGAAGAGCAGCTCGAGGAAGACGAAGAACCCGCCGCTCCCCAAGACGTGCTCGGCCCACTCACGGCTCGGCGTGGAGGCGACATCGGCGAGCAGGACTGCGCCGACCACCCCGGCGAAGACCGGGTAGGCGAGCCGGTGAGCGCGGTTGCGAAGCTCCTCCTGGCGCTCGTCGATAGAGCTCTCCGACGCCGAGGCGATTCGCTCGGTCGCATTTCCCAGGGCGATGTTGAGAAGGACGAGGAAGATCAGCAGTAGCGGGGTGGCGGAGCCGAGCTGGGAACCTGAGGGCGAACTGGCAATGAGGCCGACGCAGTCGGCTGCGATGGCGACGACCAGGGCGCGGCGCACGGCGCGCCGGCCCAGCCAGCTTCCCGGCTCCCTGCGGATCCCGGCGACCACCGCCCACGTGACCAGCACCAGCAAGAGGTAGGCGGCCAGCGGCACGGTCGCCAGAAGGTCGTTTGCGCTGACGAGGACCAGTCCGCTGAGGATCAGCCAAAGAAAGACCATGACCGCGACCACGGGCGTGACCCGGTTGGAGAACAGCCGCAGGCCGTTGCGGCGCCGGCCTCTGGGATCTTCGTTCACGGGCGGCCTCCTTCCGCCGTTTCGTCCGACATGGAGGCCGGAGCCGGCGGGAGGGCGTTCGCCTGGCGCTGGCGCCCGTACAGCTCCTCGCTCATGGGTCGGAGCGGCATGCGCGAGAAGATCGCCTCGATCGGCAGGCCGAAGACCTCGCTGAGCCGGAAGGCGAGCTCCAGGCTGGGGTTGTAGTCGCCTCGCTCCAGGTAGCCGATGGTCTGGTGGTTCACCCCGACCAGGTCGGCGAGGGCCTGGCGCGACAGGCCCCGCTCGAGGCGGAGCACCGCGATCCGGTTGTGCAGGCGCGGCGGTCCGCCCCCACCCGGTGGGCTCTCGCGGTCAAGCTTACCGGCCATCGAATGTATTGTTGTCCTACTACAACAATCTGTCAAGTTTCGGCGATGAAGGCGAATGCATCCCCGATTCCGGCACGGCCACGCGCAGCGAGCCGGCGCGACAGCTCATCTCGAACGATCCACACCTTCCGAAGTGAGCGTACGCGGCTCTGGGACAGCCCTCTGCATCCTCACACCCCCTTAAGGACAAAGCTGTCCTTAAGGGGGTGTGAGACCGAGTCCCGCTCTCCGGGCGCGGCGGTGCGCCGCTCGGCGGCCTTTCCACCGGCGCCTGGGGTCGCCGCACCCGGCCAGGCTGGCCGAACCAGGAGGGCCGCCGGACCCGGGGTGGGAGGCCCGCAGCTCTCGAAGCTCCCTGCTCGTCGCTCTGGCCGCCCGATGGGGGAGCAGGCGGCCCGGAGCCGGAGCTCAGATGGTGGGCTCGTCCGGCCTCAGCCCGAGCTCGTAGCTGTAGTGGATGCGCCCGGGCGCGTGCTCCTCCGGCGCGCCGCCCTCGAAGCCCAT
>PLOF01000122.1 GCA_003142035.1 Candidatus Dormiibacterota bacterium | reverse complement strand
CACCGGCTGGCGATGGCCTTCGCCGTCGCCGGATGCCTCGCCGCGGGTCCCGGACTCACCCATATCGCAGGCGCGGAGTCGGTCGCCATCTCCTATCCCGGCTTCTTCGAGGACCTGGCTTCGATCTCGTCCGGGCGACGCTGAGTGGTGAGGCGCGTCGAGGGCAACATCGACGTGCCCGGGGGGGCACTGGTGGTCGATGCGAAGGACTTCCGGGTTGCTGGTTGGGCGCACTGTCGGGCCAGCCCCGTGTCCCGAGTCGAGGTGTGGCTTGGGGAGCTTCTCCTGGGCCGCGCCGGGTTGGGGCGGGCGCGACCTGACGTGGCGGCTGCGCTCGGCGACCCCGGAGCGGGGCTGAGCGGATTCGATCTGCGTGCGACCGCACCCCCGGAGGCGCGGGGGGTCGATGCCCCGTTGCGGGTGACCGCGACGCTGCTCGACGGCACGACCGAGGAGCTGGGGTCGCTAGCGCTGCATCTCCTCCCGTTGCCCGCCGAATCCGGCACCGCCCTGACGCCCCCTCCACGGCCAGGTGGCCGTGCTCGGCGCCGGCGCGGCGAGGAGATTCGTACCCTCTGGTCCGCACGTGGGCTCGACCAGGGCGGTTCCCAGCTCCGCATGGCGGAGCTCATCGAACATCTCGCCCGGCGTGGCGGGTTCCGGATCACGATCCATTCGCCGGAAGACGGGCCGCTGCGATCGGTCCTCGAAGCAAGCGGTGCCACGGTTCACATTGCCCAGCGGGCGCCCCTCGACGACGCCACGGGGTACGAGAGGTACGTGGGGGAGCTCTGCGCGCTCATGGAGGGTCGCATCGACCTGGTGTACGGGCCCACGGTGACCAGCTTTCCCGCCGTCGACGCTGCCGTCCGTTTGGGGGTGCCATCGGTCCTCCGCATCGGCGAGGCGGCGCCCCTCCGGACCGTGGTGGCGTGGCTGTTCGGCGACCTCGACCCGGCGGTGGAGGCCGCCGCCCACAGGGCGGTGGCGGGCGCCTCGGCGGTCCTCAGCAACTCCGTCGCCGCCGTGCGCACCTACAGGACAGAGGGGTATTCGGGCCGTTTCGTGGTCCTGCGCACGGGGGTACCGCTCGCTGCGGCGCGCGCCGCCATGAAGACGATGGATCGCCGGCGATGTCGAGAGCGGCTCGGCATCGGCGCTGACGAGCGCTTGCTCGTGTGCGCCGGCACGCTGTGGAACGTCAAGGGACAGGCGGTCCTCGTCAGCGCCCTCGATCTGGTTCGCAAGCAGCACCCGAATCTCACCTGCGCCCTGATCGGACACGCCGACCCCGAATACGAGCGAGCCATCGGCGCGTTCGTGGTCCAGCGCGGACTTGCCGGCGCCGTCCGCATCGTCCCGTTCTGCGAGGACCTGCGGCCCTGGTGGCGTGCCGCCGACGCCGCCGTCTGCCCGTCGGAGACGGAGGCCACGCCTTCAGTGCTCCTCGAAGCCATGGCCCACGGGGTGCCGGTGCTGGGGTGCCGGGTGGGGGACCTGCCCGACCTCATTGATCCGGGGGCGACTGGGTGGCTGTGCGATCACTCCGACCTGGGTTCCATGGTGGACGGCCTGACGGCGGTGGCGGCGACGCCCCGGAAGGTGCTGGATTCCATGGGCGCGGCGGCAGCTCGGGAGGCTGGGGCCTATGCCCAAGCCGAGGTCCTCCGCCGCTCCGGCGAGCTGCTTCGCGCCGTTGCTGAGGGTAGGTTGCCGCGCTGGTGCCGCGGTGGTCCGACCCTGACCCCGGCGGGCGGCGACCGCTGGCGGCGGCTTCTCCGGCGGGACTAGGCCGTGGTGGCGCTATGAGCCGCGAGGCGTGTCGAGATCGTCGAGCAACCGGGAGAGCCCTTGGTGGAAGTCGACCTCGGCACGCCAGCCGATCACCCGCAGGGCCTCCGCGGAGCTGATGCGTGCCGAGGGCGGATCAGCTTCGCGTGCCGGCGCGAAGGTGATCGCGGCCCCGTACCTCTCCGCGATAGTCTCGGCCAGCTGGAGTATGGTGATCAACTCGTCCGAGGTGATGTTTAGCGTGGCATCGGCCTCTGACGATCCCACCGCGAGCCACACTGCGCGGGCGATGTCGGCCGCATGGGTGAACTGGCGCCATTGGCCCCCACCGCCCTGGACGATCATCGGGTCACCCCGCCGGGCGGCATCCGCAAAGCGGATGAAGACGGTGTTAGGACGCATCCGGGTGCCGTATGCCGTGCCGAGACGAAGGATGGCGATGGGCAGGCCCCGTGTGCGGTGGACGTCGCGCAGCGCCGCCTCGCCGCCGAGTTTGGTGATGGCGTACACGTGACCGGGATTGCAGGGGTGGCTTTCGTCGATGGGGTCGGAGACGGGCGGTCCGTACACCTCCCAGCTGGACGCGTAGACGACCCGGGCCCCGGCGTCGGCGGCTCCCAGTGCGACATTGCGGGTGCCTTCGACGTTGGACCGTCGAGCCAGGTCCGGCTGGGCGGTGGCCAGGTAGACGTCACCCACGGCGCCGAAGTGCACGACGACATCCATTCCGCGGCAGGCCCGCGTGACGGCGTCGACGTCCCCGAGGTCCCCCTGGAGGACGGGGAAGGCGGCGTCGCCGTCGGGGCGGAGATCGAATCCCGAGACGATCATGCCCGCCTGGGCGCTGAGGTGGCGCGCCACATGCCCGCCGAGGAAGCCGCTGGATCCGGTGACGAGTGCGCGCATTGCGGCACTTTCGTCGTCGCCAGAGGCATTTGTCAAGCGCGAAGCAGCCTCATCGGCTCTGCCGGCGCCATGCAGGTGAAGAGCACCCGGCCGGCGGCGTATCCTCCCCGGCGCGGGGTCTGCGGCCGCTCAGGACGGCCGGCGGACCCCGTCAGCGTTGATGGAGCCCGCCTCGCCTGACTGGCGGGCTCAGCGCAGCAGGCGGGACATCCTCCGATCCGCGAAGACGCGGCCGCCGGTCTGGCACCCCGGGCAGTACTGGAACGAGCGCGAGGCGAACGACACCTCACGCACCGTCTCGCCGCATACCGGGCAGGGCTCCCCGGCGCGGCCGTGGACGCGCATCCCCGTCCGCTTCCTCTCCTTAAGCTGATCGATGTCCAGCCCGCGCGCCTGCTCCAGAGCGGAGCCGAG
>PLOF01000060.1:953-7980 GCA_003142035.1 Candidatus Dormiibacterota bacterium | reverse complement strand
CGTGGACCTCGGCCACTCCCAGGTGGTGGGCGCTGGCGAGGACCAGCGGGTGGACGGTGCCGGAGGGCCCCGGAGGCGAGACGAGTGCGATCTCCGCAACGCCGGCGATCTGAGCGGGGATGACGTTCATCAGCACCGTACTGGGATACGCCGCGCGGCCACCGGGGATGTAGCAGCCGACCCGCCGGAGCGGCAGGGGCCGGAGGTGGGCGGACGCGGTGCCTCGGAGTGCGGTGTCCCGCTGGGGCTCGTGGATCGCCCGGATCCGAGCGGCCGCGGCGGTGATCGCCACGCGAACCTCGTGGCCGGTCTGGTCCCACGCACGGGCCATGGCCTCCAGCGGCACCCGCGTCTCGGCGATGTCGACGTGGTCCAGACGCTCGGTCCAGCGGCGCACGGCGGGGTCACCCTCGCGGGCGACCTCGTCGAGAATGGTGTGGACGACCCGGTCGGCGGCGACGGGCAACTCGAACCACGCTGCCAGCGGACCCGCGGTCTGGCCATCCAAGAGGACGGCCGCCCCGCGCCTCTCGGCACGCACCTGCGCCCGCCACTCGGAAGGGGTGGGCGAGCTGAGCCGAGGGATCACCGGAAGGTCCCGCCGGTACCGTCCGGCAGGGCGCGCATGGCTGGTGCCGGGTCCGCGGCTGGGGATCCACTCATTCCGACTTCACCCCTGAAGGCGCTCCGGGTGCGACGTCATGAGACTTCCTAGAACCGTCTGGCTCAACCGTAAACGTCTGCCGAGAGATCATCCTGATCACGTTCCGCGCCCACAGAAGACGCTCCTTCCACTCGAGAGAGGCGTGACTTTCGTACCATCTCAGCGCATCGCCACGAATGCGTAGATGATACCAGGGCCGGTAGGGAGCGGCCTGGCCGCGGATCGCGAGCAGCGCAATGAGCAACACCACCCACAGCGCGAAGAACTGGGAGGCGCCTGTACCGGGACAGCGTCTCGTTTCGACAAGCATGCGGCACCCAACACCGGGCGCCGGAAGGATGACCAGCAATGCAGTACCGCACCCTCGGCAGGACCGGGATCAAGGTCAGCCCCTACGCTCTCGGCGCCATGATGTTCGGGGCCATCGGCAACCCCGACCACGAGGACTCAATCCGGATCATCCACAAGGCGCTCGATGCAGGGATCAACTTCATCGACACCGCCGATGCCTACTCCAACGGTGAATCCGAAGAGATCGTGGGCAACGCGCTCAAGGGTCGGCGTGACAGTGTCGTGCTCGCGACCAAGCTCAGTATGCCGATGGGTGACGATCCCAATGAGCGGGGTAACTCGCGACGCTGGATCATGACCGCCGTCGACAACTCGCTACGACGCCTGCAGACCGACTACATCGATCTGTACCAAATCCACCGACCAGACCCGACCACCGACATCGAGGTTACGCTCTCAGCGCTGTCCGACCTGATCCACATCGGCAAGGTGCGCGCGATCGGCTCCTCGAAAATGCCCGTCTCCGACATCGTGGAAGCCCAATGGGTGTCTCAGCGACGGGGTCTCGAGAGGTTCCGAACCGAACAGCCGCCCTACTCGATCCTCAATCGCGGCATCGAGAACGAGGTTCTCCCTGTCGCCGAACGGTACGGGATGGGAACCCTGGTATGGAGTCCGCTGGCACAAGGCCTGCTCACCGGCCGCATCCGCAAGGGCCAACCGACGGACCTCCGCCGTGCGAGGATCTTCAAGCACATGAGTGACGAACACCGCATCGACACCGTTGAGCAGATCGTTCCCATCGCCGAAAAGGCCGGGATCAAGCTCACCCACCTGGCCATGGCGTTCGCGATCGCTCATCCTGGTGTCACCTCCGCGATCATTGGCCCCCGCACCATGGAGCAGCTCGATGACCTGCTCGCCGGCGCTGGGCTCATCCTCTCCGACGAGCTTCTCGACGAGATCGACGCAATCGTGCCACCCGGCATCGACGTGGGACGGCTCGACATGGCCTACAACCCTCCCGCAATCCACATCGCATCGCTGAGACGGCGGCCTCTCGACAACCGAAGTGCCGCGTGAGCCAAGAGCGGATCTGAGGGTCCGCCAGCGGACAGACAGGCGACCGTGTGGTGACGGAGCGTGAATGGGCATCAGCAAGAAGGGAGCAAGGACATGAGTGAGAAGCGTGAGACGGCGAAGTTCGGGGTTGTGGTCGTCGGGGTCGATGGCTCTCCAGGCGCCGGGGAAGCTCTGAGCTGGGCGCTGGCGGAGGCGCGTCTCCGCCAGGTTCCACTGCGTGCTGTGCACGCCTGGGCGTCCACCTATGCGGGCGCAACGTCAGCAAGTTATGGCAACCTCGGTTTCATCGGTTCGCTCGACTCGCCCAGCGCTGACGCCGGTGATCTTGCCCGAGCGGCTGCAGAGACGCTCGAGACGGCGATCGGCGAGGCCGTCGGGGAAACGACGGACGTCGAGATCGAGCGGCAGGTCGTCGAGGGCCAAGCAGCCGAGGTCCTGATCAGCGCCGCCGCACCGGGTGACCTCCTGGTGGTCGGGTCGCGTGGGCATGGCGGGGTCGCCGGCCTGCTGCTCGGCTCCGTCAGTCAGCAGTGTGTGCACCATGCGCAGTGCCCCGTGGTCGTCGTGCGCTCTTCGAAGGAAGACACCGCTGCCGACGAGAGTGCCCCTATCGCTGGGAGTAAGAGCTAGCCCGTGGCCTGAGTCGACGAGAGTGGCGGTCGCCATGGCCCGGACCAGGGACGAAATCTTGGCCGAGGTGATGGCTCACGATCACCGAGGATCAGGGCAACGCCGACGCCGAGTACCCTCTCGGGGGCAGG
The DNA here is from genome assembly GCA_003142035.1 of Candidatus Dormiibacterota bacterium. GTDB lineage: Bacteria > Chloroflexota > Dormibacteria > Aeolococcales > Aeolococcaceae > Changshengia. The sequence goes on along the minus strand of PLOF01000060.1, from coordinate 5,181 downwards.
CCCAGATGGCCGCTTCCCCATAGCCAGAGCCTCAATGAGACCCGGGGCGCTTCAACATATGCAATCGCAGCGGACACCGAATCGCGTCGAGAGCATCGAGCAGTCGTCACCCGCGCCCGCCGGGCGACATGCGGGCGCCGACCTCCTTCGCGTCCTGGCCACCATCGCCGTGATCGTCATCCATGCCTGCGTGTGGTTCGCATCTGCGTCAACGTTGAATACCGCCCCCTACCGGGTGTTGGCGACCCTCTCCAATTTCTCGGTTCCAGCATTTGTGGTACTTGCTGGCTACCTGCTGGCTCGCAGATACACTGATCCCGGACTATCGTTCGTGTGGCGGCGTGCGCGCAGAACCATTGTCCCGTGGCTGATCTGGGCGCCTATCTTGTTCGGCTTTACGTTGGGCACAGGACAGATCGCGGGCAATTCCTCCTCGGTTGGGCAGTGGTGGGCATCCGGCGCAGGTCACCTCTACTTTTTGTTGATCATTCCGCAGCTGTACGCAGTGCTTCTTGTCTGGCCACGACGGCATCGCCTGCTCATCGCGTGCGCGGCGCTCATTGTGCAGGTTGGCCTATCCATCGTTCGGCTCTATGGGCCCACAACCTCCTCGTGGTTCGATGTGGTGACCATTTGGTATGGATTTCTTCTGTTTCCTTACTGGATTGGGTACTTTGCGATTGGAATTGCTCTGGACGAGCTCATCGCAAGGTTGCGGCGATATGGGAGCCCCTTGTGGCCAGGGTTACTCCTGACTCTAGGTGGCGGATGGTTGGTGCTGACCATGACGTACCAGGATGCCCCCAATGCTTCCTACGCGCATGGCACGGGAGCATTCATCACACCCCTCCTGCCGATCCTAGTAACTGGCCTCGCCATTCTCTTTCTGGCCTGCCCTGGTGCAATGGCGCGGGGCTGGGGAGCGTTGGGTCGATGGGTACGGGTCGTCTCCAGATACTCTCTTGGCATCTACATCGTCCATCCGATCATCCTGTATGCCATCGCCATGTGGCTGAATCATTTGCTCTTTGTGAACGTCGTGGATGGCCTCATCGGCTTCGTTGCGCTCGTTGGGATCACGCTAACTCTCAGCATCGCGCTCTCGGCGTTGATTGCGAGGACGCCACTGGCATTTGCGTTGGGAACAGAGCAGCGGTAGCTGCGACCAGATCCATTGCTGCTCACTCCTGGCCGCTCGGCCGAGGCGACGTGGCAGCCTCTCCACGCGACGGTGTGTTCAAGGTTCCCTGGGCGGCGCGGTCAGCGATCGCGCCTCCCCCTCTGCCCCGCAGCGCGCGGGCTACCCCCGCGGCCAGCAGAGCGCCCACCAGGGGCCCGACGACGTATAGCCAGAAGTGAGAGAAGTCGCCCAGGACGAGATCGGGACCGAAGGACCTCCCCGGGTTCATCGACGCTCCGCTGATGGGGCTGGCCCAGAGGCCGGCCAGGGCGATGTATCCGCCCACTGCCAAGGCTGAGAGCGGTCCAACATTCTGGGCCCCAGAGGCTGTCCCCAGGATCACGGTCACCAGGCCAAAGGTCAGGGTCGCCTCCATCACCATCGCCTGGAGATCGCTGACCCCGCGCCCTGGCTCGGTTGCTCCCAGCAAGCCGACCTTCCCGACGAGGGCCCACAGCAGCAGGCAGGCCAGCACCGATCCCACGACCTGGGCCACCAAATAGCCAGGTACGCGTTTCCAGGGAAACTCATGGCGGAGCGCGAACGCAAGGGTGACCGCCGGGTTCAGGTGGGCACCAGAGATCAGACCTATGGAGAGAATGACCGCCATCACCATCAGACCTGGCGCGGATACGTACGCGACGCGGCTGACGGCGCCGTGACTATAGGCCGCGATCGCCGGGCCGCCTGCTGCTGCCAGCACCAGGAGGAATGTCCCCAGGACCTCCGCGAAGAGGCGGCGCCATTCATTCGAAAGGTCGTCGAAGTCCCGACCCCACCTGGGCTGAACCCCCAGCAGGGCCCGCGTCCACATGGTCTGCATCTCGGATCTGGTACCGGTCACCGGGTCGACCATTCAAGAACTCCTCCGTCCGGGCGGGCCAAGCCACAACGCGGTACCTCGTCTACTGGTGCCACGAGGTCACCATTGACCAGGACCGGCATAGCACAGAATTGCCCTCGAATGACAAGCAGCCTGCAGAGGAAGGGATCCATCATGCGAGCAGCGATCTTCAACGGCCCCCGTTCCATCACGGTCGGCGAGCGACCGGACCCGGTCATCCAGAACCCCACGGACGCCATCGTCCGAGTCGTCCTGGCTTGTGTGTGCGGATCCGACCTCTGGTACTACCGGGGGGTCACTCCACACGGGGTGGGGTCGATCGGCCACGAGTTCATCGGCGTGGTCGAGGCCGTTGGCGGCGAGGTGACGGGGGTCAAGGCCGGAGACCTCGTGATCGCACCGTTCATCTTCAGCGACATGTCCTGCCAGAACTGCCTCAACGGTTCGACGATCACCTGCCCGGTGGGGGGGACGTTTGGCAATGGGGGCATCGACGGCGGTCAGGGTGAGGCGGTCCGCGTGCCACTTGCCAGCAGCACTTTGGTACCGGTGCCCGGCGAGGGCCATTCCGATGACGTCCTCAAGTCCCTGCTTGCCCTCTCCGACGTGATGTCCACCGGGCATCATGCCGCTGTCAGTGCCCGCGTTCGAGAGGGGTCGGTGGTGGCCGTCGTCGGTGACGGCGCCGTGGGGCTCTCCGCGGTGCTGGCGGCGAGCAGGCTCGGCGCCGAGCGGATCATCGCCCTGAGCCGGCATCCCGAGCGCCAGCAGTTGGCGAAGGAGTTCGGAGCGACCGACATCCTCGAAGAGAGAGGTGAAGCCGCGAACGAGAAGGTGCTCGAGCTGACGGGCGGTTTCGGTGTTGACAGCTCGATGGAGTGTGTGGGAACCGCCGAGGCGATCGCCACTGCGTTTGCCATCGCCAAAGCCGGATCGACGGTCGGCGGCGTCGGCATCCCACATGGAGGTCTCGCGTACGGAGAAATCTTCTACCGCAACATCGGCTGGAGCGGTGGTCCCGCCCCGGCTCGGATCTACATTCCCGAGCTGATGCGGGACGTGCTGGACGGGCGCATCCACCCCGGGCTGGTCTTCGACTTCGAGACCGACTTGGATGGGACTCCAGGTGCGTACGCCGCCATGGATGAGCGGCGAGCCATCAAATCCATGATCCGGGTGAGCTCAACATGAGCGACTGCCAAGGGCAGTCGACGACGACCCCCGCGACCCGCATTGGTTACCCCCGCACACTCAACGCGCTGGCGGCTATCAACGAGGTCGCCAAGGCGTAACGTGCTGGCTGACGCTCACGCGCGTGGTCTCGATGTTTCAGCTCGACCGCTGACAGCCTCCCGGATGGCGGCGACCTGCGCGCTCACGTCGACGAGGTACGTGCTCTCGGTGCTGGAGCCGGCAGCCTGTTCAGCTCGGATGACGGCGCTCCCCAGGGAGTCGCTCAGCGAACGCCAACCGCTCTCGATGTCACGCGCCCAGGTCCGCACCGCGGTGTCGACGGCCTGGACCGACGCGTAGCGGAGCCTCCCGGCGACCCGATCAGCGTCCTCCCCGGCGCGCCTCTGCCGGTCGCGCTCCCGCCAGCGGTGCCCGAGGGCGCCGGGCGCGTGTTGCCGTAGCTGGCGGACCCCCATGGCAACCGCCCCCGGCTCATCGACGGTCTCGATGCGGATGGGCGGGATGCTCAGATCCTGGCGGACATCGGGCGGTGGCGGCAGGTCGACGCCGAAGGCCGCTCCCGCGCTCTGGACAAAACGCTCCAGCCGCTCCTGAAGCCGGTCGGCGTGACGGGTGAGGGGATCGGCCAGGGAGGCGGAGAGCTCCGTCTCGACCTCCCGAGCCCATCTCGGAGCTGCCCGATCCAGGGCCGGCGCCCACGCCTCGTCCGATCCCGCGAGGAGCGCGGGCGCCAGGCTGTCCCGGAGCTGTTGGGCGCGGGGCTCGATGATCTCGGTCTCGGTGCGGCGGCAGGCGGCGAGGAGAAGGGTCACCGCCTCGCCGGCGTCGTTCGCCAGTGCCGCCTGGGCTCTGGCAAAGGCGGCGCGCGCGGCTCTCGCCTCCTCCGCCGGCCGGGACGACGCGGCGCGTTCCAGCCGGATGGTGGCGTCTGCCAGATTGACGAGGCCGTCAGCGACCTTCTGAGCACGGACGCCGACGACCTGCTCGCGCTCGTGGACGATGACATCGGA
>PLOF01000060.1:0-894 GCA_003142035.1 Candidatus Dormiibacterota bacterium | reverse complement strand
TCGGAGAGGGGCGCCGAGACACTCACCACCAGCAGGGCGACGTCCACCCGGGGCAGGAACGCCGCCGTGGACTGGGTGTTGTGAGCGTGGACGCTGCCGGTCCCCGGGGTGTCCGCCAGCACGATCCCTGGCCCGAGCAGCGGTGAGGGGTGCTCGACCACCACCTCCCGGACGCTGCGGCCGTTGCCCGGGTTGCCCGCCTCGGTGATGTAGTCGGGGAGCTCCGCCAGCCCGATCGGGATCTCGGTGTCGTCCGAGAGGCGGACCGTCGCCCGCGGCATCTTGCCGAAGCGCACCAGGGTGGGCGCGGCGGTGACCGGGGTGACGCCGGTGGGGAGGACCTCAGCACCGAGGAGGGCGTTGATCAGGCTGCTCTTGCCCCGCTTGAACTCGCCGATGACGGCGACGTAGACGACCGAGTCGGCGAGCTTGTCGGCGGCCTCAGCGGCGAGGCGCCGCTGGTCCACCGGGAGGAGATCGAGCTCGGCCAGGCTCCTCAGGCCGCTCAGGAGAGGGTCTCGGGTCATCGTGTGGGGTCCCATCAGAGTGTTCTATCAGGGCCCATCAGGCTGGACGGCCAGTGGCGGCGAGACCCATCGCCGGCGCGTCCAGGGGAGCAGGGCACCTCGGCACCTGATCTTCGACGCTGGGATGGCGACAGGATACCAGCCGTCCCGCCGGGACCTGAGGTGCCCCGGGGCGACCGGACCCCTTCGAGCCGGCCCCGGGTGGCAGCCCAGGTAGACTTGGCCGTAGGGGCGATGAGGCCCGCCTTCGCAGTGCCGCATGGCTGATGGCTTCTACCGACGTTTGCACGGTGGAAGATTGGTCACACGCTCTGGAGGCCCGGGCCCCGAATTCCAGACCCGTCTGCTGGTTGGGTGCCAGCGACCC
>PLOF01000068.1 GCA_003142035.1 Candidatus Dormiibacterota bacterium | reverse complement strand
TAGAGGAAGAAACCGGCGTTGACGATCGAGAAGACCAGAAAGAAGAAGAGGCCGCCCACCAGGGCAAACTCCACGGCGCCCTGACCCGACTGTCCCGGGCGCTTCCCCCTACGCTGGGGCTGGGCGATCCACCGCACTCTTGCCTGTCCTCACTCCGGGGCGAGACGACACGCGCACCTGGTGGCGCGAATCCAGAGTTTACTGAATGACGCGGTTGGCGTATCAGACGTCGCTGATCTGTTACGAAAATGTGGAGATGGGCTTGGGGTGGGGCTCCGGACGTCGCGGGAGCCTTCCCGGCCCCCCTCCGTCCTAGAGTTTGCCAGCATGCCCGACGTGGCCGACGCCAAGGGCCGGCAGATGGGCCGGATCGTGAAGCTTCCGACCGCCTGCTGGCCGGAGACCCCGATCGCGGGGCTTCCCGGGGTGGGGCCGGCCCAGGGCCAGCGGCTCCTCCGGCTGGGGATCGCGACCGTCTCCGACCTGCTCCTGCACCTGCCCCGCCGCTACGAGGACACCCGCAATCTCGTACCCCTCCGCGAGTTGCGTCCCGGGTTGGTGCAGACCTCCCGGGTGCGAGTCGGGGAGGTGCGCGCCCACCCCAGCCCGCAGCGGCGGATGCCGCTGGTGGAGGCCACCCTGGAGGACGGGAGCACCCGGGTCGGCGCCATCTGGTTCAATCAGCCGTATCTGGCCAAGCAGCTGCACGCCGGGATGGAGGTCCTGGTGAGCGGCAAGGTGATCAGTGGCCTTCATGGGCTCACCTTCCAGAACCCCCGGTTCGAGCGGGTGAGCCTGGATCCGCAGCACGTCGGGCGCCTGGCGGCCGTGTACCCGGAGACCGACGGGGTCACCTCCAAGTACCTCCGAGCCCTGATCAGCCGGGTGTTCCCGGTGACCGAGCAGATGCCCGATCGACTTCCCCCGGAGGTCCGTGAGGCCGAGGGACTGATGCCGATGGGCGAGGCGCTCCGCCAGGTGCACCTCCCCGACGACGAGAACCTGGCGGCGGCCGCCCGGGAGCGCCTCGCGTTCGAGGAGCTCTTCCTCATCCAGATGGCGGCGGATCGGGCCCGGCGGCGCCGGCTCAGCTCGACCGGGGTGGTCGTCCCCTACGACGTGGAGCTGGCCCGCGCCTTCTCGGCGGGGCTTCCCTTCCGGCTGACCGATGGCCAGCGCATCGCCGCCCACCAGGTGCTGACCGATCTCGCCGAGCCCGGGCCGATGAACCGCCTGCTCCAGGGCGACGTGGGCAGCGGCAAGACGGTGGTGGCCGCCATGGCGGCGCTGATGACCTGCCGCGCCGGCTTCCAGTGCGTGGTGATGGCGCCGACCGAGATCCTCGCCCGCCAGCACTGGTTCACCCTGGAGGCGCTGCTCGCCCCCCACGGGCTCAGCCCGCGACTCCTCTTGGGCAGCACCGGGGCCCGCGCCCGGAGGGAGATCCTCGNNCAGCGCCAGCGCCTGCGCCTCAAGGCTCGGGCCATGCCCAACTTCCTGGCCATGACGGCGACCCCGATCCCGCGATCGCTGGCGCTGACCGTCTACGGCGATGTGGACGTGATCGAGTTGCGCGAGATGCCCCCGGGGAGGCTGCCGGTCGAGACCCGGGTGGTCCGTCCCGATGAGCGGAGCGAGGCTTACGAGTTCGTTCGAAGCGAGGTGTCGGCGGGCCGGCAGGTCTTCGTGATCTGCCCTCTGATCGAGGAATCGGACAAATTGGGTGTGAGGTCGGTCACCGCCGAGCACCGGAAGCTGGAGCAGGAGGTGTTTCCCGACCTGCGCCTCGAGATGCTCCACGGCCGGATGCCGGCGCGTGAGAAGGCGGAGCGGATGGCGCGCTTCGCCGCCGGAGAGGCGGACATCCTGGTCGCCACGTCGGTGGTCGAGGTGGGGGTCGACGTACCCAACGCCACCGTGATGATCGTCGAGGGGGCGGAGCGGTTTGGCCTGGCCCAGCTGCACCAGCTGCGCGGGCGGGTGGGCCGCGACCGGCATCGTGCCTACTGCCTGCTCTTCGAGGAGGCCGTCGACGAGGAGGGCTCGGAGCGCCTCCGGGCGGTGGCGGCGACCCAGAGCGGCTTCGACCTCGCCGAGCTGGACCTCCGCCTGCGCGGTCCCGGTGACGTGGCCGGTCTGCGCCAGCACGGTCTGCCCGAGATGCGCGCCGCCGATCTTCTCGACGTGGCCCTGGCCGTGCGGGCGCGCACTGCCGCCGTGGCCTGGCTGGAGCACGACCCGGAGGTCACGGAGTACGCGCCCCTCCATGAGGCGATGCACGGCTACGGCGCCGTCTTCGACCTGGACTGATCGCCGGTGGCCACCAGTCGCATAACGGGGGGGGAGTGGCGGGGCCGCCTGCTCACCACCCCACGCGGGATGGAGGTGCGGCCGACCCGCGGGATGGTGCGCCAGGCCCTCTTCAACATCCTGGGAGGGCGGGTGACAGGGGCTCGAGTGGTCGATCTCTACGCCGGTGCTGGGTCGCTCGGGTTCGAGGCGCTCAGCCGGGGAGCGGAGCACGTGACCTTCGTCGACAGGCGCCCGGAGAGCCTGCGACTGATCGCCGACACCGGCCGGCGCTTCGGTTGCGAGGACCGGATCCACCTGGTGAGGGCGGACGCCATCACCTGGCTGCGCCGCGAGCCGGCGGAGGTGAGGGACGCCGGCATCTGCTTCATGGACGCCCCCTACCGGGACGAGCGGCTGGATGACGCACTGGCGCTGGTCGGCGGTCTCGCACCCGCGCTGCTCGTGTGCGAACATCACCGCGCCCGGGCGATGCCCGCGGAGCTGGGAGGCCTCACCGCCGTGCGCACCGCTCACTACGGGCTCACCGACCTCACCATGTACGAGCGCCGAGCGCAGGAGGAGACGTCCCGATGAAGGAACGCGTCGCGCTCTATCCGGGAAGCTTCGACCCCATCACCCTGGGGCACATCGACATCCTGGAGCGGGCGACCGCGATCTTTGACCGGGTGGTCGTCTCCGTCCTCCGCAACCCCGCCAAGCAGCCGCTCTTCAGCGTCGACGAGAGGCTGGATCTGATCCGGGCGGCCACGGCGTCGCTCGACGGCGAGGTCACGGTGGATTCCTTCGACGGGCTGACCGTGGAGCACGCCCGGCAGGTCGGCGCGATCGCGATCGTCCGCGGCCTGCGGGCCGTGAGCGATTTCGAGACCGAGTTCCAGATGGCGCTGATGAACCGGCGGCTCGAACCTGACGTCCATACCGTCTTCCTGATGACCTCGGCCCCCTACGTCTACATGTCGTCCAACCTGGTGAAGGAGGTCTGCCGGCTCGGCGGCGACATCAGCGGGTTCGTCCCGCCGGCGATCGCCGAGGCTCTCCACCGGCGCCTCGGGAAGCCCGGATGAGCGGTGGACCGCCGGACGAGCTGCCCCCGTCCACGCTGGATCTGCTCGACGCCCTGGATGCCCTGCTCGCGGAGGCGCGGCGGGTCCCGTTCAGCGGCAGCGTGGTGGTCAACGACGAGCAGCTGATGCAGCTGGTGGATCGGATCCGGCTCTCCCTGCCCGAGGAGGTGGTCCGGGCCCAGCAGCTCCTCGACGAGCGCGAGCGCCTGTTTCGCGACAGCCAGGAGCATGCCGAGGGGGTGGTGGAGCGAGCGGAGACCGCGGCACGGGAGCTGAGCGAGCGCGTCGAAGCGCACGTCAGCGAGCTGGCCAGGCGGGCTCAGGAGGACGCGGCCCATCTCGGCGAGCGGGCCGACGCCGAGGCGCGGCGGAAGGTGGAGGAGGCCCGGGCTCTGGCCGAGCAGCTCGTCTCCGACCACGCCGTCCTGCGCGCCGCCCAGGAGCGGGCGACCTCGTTGCTCCAGGAGGCGGGCGACAACGCCGCCAAGATGACCGCCGATGCGGAGGGCTATGCCCGCGAGGCGGACGAGTACGTCCGGTCGGTGATGGCCGATCTCGAGGAGCGGCTGACCACCGCCGCCGACACCGTTCGCAAGGGGCTGACCACGTTGGCCACCCCCGTGGCCCCGCGCAAGAAGCGCCGGGGCGATCCCAGGACCTGACCGCACCGCCCGGGGCGCGCCGCCCGCGCCTCCCAGCGGCCCTGGCCCGGTCGTGTGCCAGCCCGGCGAGAGCAGCAGGTATACTCGCCGCTCAGGTCCTGCGCGGCTGTGGGCTGCGCGCCCTCATTTCCTGTCCGGAGACGTCATGCCCCTCCCCAAACAACATACCTCGCAGCGCCGCCGCGACATGCGGCGGTCGCATCACGCGATCAGCCTTCCGACCCTCAACCCGTGCCCCCAGTGCAAGCAGCCGCGGCTGCCCCACCGGGTCTGCCCCAACTGCGGCCATTACGATCGCCGCGAGGTGATCGCGACCGAGTAGGGGCAGTCGCATGCACCTGCTCCCTCTCGGCGTGGAGCGGTACGGCCTGGCGTCGGCGCTCGTCCCGCACGGTGTGGTCCCTCTGATCGCGATGAGGGCCTTGTGAGCGCGACTTCGCCCCGCGTCGCCCTCTGCTTCCCGGGGCAGGGCAGCCAGGCGGCATCCATGGCCGCCGGCCTCGAGGAGACCGACCTCGGCGGGCGCCTGCTCGCGGCGGCGGCCACCCTGGGGGTCGACCTCGGCCCCGCCTTTGGTGGGGATGAGCAGCTGATCCGTCCCACCGAGGTGGCCCAGCCCGCCCTCGTCTTCACCGAGGTGGTGCTGGCCGCCGCCCTGCCCAGAGACCTCTCCGTGGTCGCCGTCGCCGGGCATTCCATCGGGGAGCTCGCCGCCTACGCCGTCGCGGGCGCCCTCCTGCCGGAGGCGGCGCTCCGCCTCGCCGTCCTGCGCGGCCGCCTGATGGCGGCGATGCGCGACGGGACCATGGCGGCCGTGCTCGGGCTGGACGCCGCCACCGTGACCCGGCTGTGCGCGGAGGCCGAGGGGATGGTGGTGGTCGCCAATCTCAACGGGCCCGGCCAGGTGGTGGTGAGCGGCGAGGTCGACGCCGTCTCCGCGTTCTCCGCCACGGCCCGTGCGGCCGGCGCGCGCAGGGTGCTGCCGCTCAAGGTGAGCGGGGCGTTCCACTCACCGCTCATGGCCGGTGCGGCATCGGAGTTCGTTCGCGTGCTCGACGCTGTCGATCTGCGGGCGCCCTCGGTGCCGGTCGTCACCAACGTCGACGCCGCCGCGGTGTCGGATGCCGCCGGGTTGCGCGAGCGGCTGGGGCGGCAGATGGTCTCGGCGGTGCACTGGGCCGAATCCGTGGAGCGGCTGGTGGCGCTCGGTGCCGAGGTGCTGGTGGAGGTGGGCCCTGGAGAGGTGCTCACCGGCCTCGCACGGCGGATCGCCCCCGGCGTCCGGGCCCTGAGCGTGGCCAGCTTGAGCGCGGCCGCCGGGCTCTCGGAGCGCTTGGCGGCGGACCCTCCCCGATGAGCCGATCGTCGAGTACCCTACCGTTCATGTTCGAGATGCCCTCCATTCCCGCCCCCGGGCGCCTGGCCGCGAGCCGTGTTTGAGGCCGCCCTCAAGGGCCAGGTCGCCCTCGTCACCGGGGGCTCGCGAGGCATCGGGCGCGCCACCGTCCTGGCCCTCGCCCAGGCCGGCGCCGACGTGGTCCTCAGCTACTCGAGCCAGGCCGACGCCCGCGCCGGCCATCCCGGCATCGCGGATGCCACCGCGGACGAGGCACGCGCGCTCGGGGTGAGAGCTCTCACCCTCGAGGCCGACGTCGCCGACCCGGCCTCAGCGCAGGTGATGATCGACTCCACCGTGGAGGGCTTGGGGCGACTTGACGTCGTGGTCAACAACGCCGGGATCGCCCGCGACAATCTCGCCATCCGGATGACCAACGCCGAGTGGGATCTGGTGATCGCCATCGACCTCTCGGCGGCCTTCCACGTCTGCCGCGCCGCGCTCAAGCCGATGCTCCGGCAGCGTTCCGGCCGCCTGATCAACGTCAGCAGCATCGCGGGCATCATGGGCAACCCGGGCCAGGCCAACTACTCGGCTGCCAAGGCCGGGCTCATCGGGCTGACCAAGACCCTCGCCCGCGAGGTGGGCTCCCGGGGGATCACGGTCAACGCGGTGGCCCCGGGCTTCATCGAGACCGACATGACCGCGGCCCTCGGCGACAAGGTGCTCAACTCGGCGCTCGGTGCCATCCCGCTCGGAAGGGCGGGGAAGGCCGAAGATGTGGCTGCGGCGATCCGTTTTCTCGCCCTACCCGAGGCCGGCTATATCACCGGCTGCGTCCTGCAGATCGACGGTGGCATGGGGGCATGACGGTCAGGGGACGCCGTTCCCCGGCTCGAATCAGAGGAGATCGTGCCCGATAACCCAGCGGATCACGCCGGAACTTCCGAATCGCCAGCACCGCGCCGCCGGCGGCGTTCGGCCGGCCCCGCCAAACCTCCGGAAACGACCGCCGTGGCTCCGGGACCAGCGCCGCTACCCGACCCCGTCGGTGTGCCCATGGGACCGTCCCTGCCCGCACCGCACGCAGCTCCCACCGGATTCGTCGATGGGGCGTCGGGACGTTACGCGTTCCGCCCGCCCGAATCTCCGAGNNCCGAGGATTCCACCTCATCGTTTCATGCGATGGAGCCCCCGCCACGCGGTATTGTTTCCCCCCTAACCGAAACCGCCCACGCTGACAACAATGAAGGACTGACGACTGATGCCAGACGTGACGTTCGACCGGTTCAAGACGATAGTCGCCGAGCAACTCGGCGTGGAGCCGGACCAGGTGACGCCGGAGGCGTCCTTCGTCGAGGATCTCAACGCGGACTCGCTGGACCTCGTGGAGCTGATCATGGCCTTCGAGGAGGAGTACCAGTTGGAGATCAGCGACGAGGACGCGGAGAGGATCGGGACGGTGGGTCAGGCCTGGGACTACATCAAGGAGAAGAGCGGGGCGGAGAGCTAGAGGCTCCCGTTCCCGAGCTCTCCTCGGGCACCGGCGGCGGGGCTGACCCGAGGCCGGTGGAGGTTGGCGCCCCCGCCCCCGGCACCCCTGTGGATGCCGGCGGGGCGGGGGCGGCAGCCCAGTCGCCCTCCGCCACCGAGCCCGGGCTCCCGCGGCGGCACCGCTCCCGTTCCCGCAGGCCGTCGGGTACCGCGAAGGCGGCGGCCACCACGCCGCTGGATGTCGCCACGGGGCCGGCGGGGCCGCCCGCCGACATTCCGGCGCTGATCGAGGCGGCCGCCACCCACGAGCTCCCGCCGGTGCCTCCCGCGCCGCCGCTTCGTCCGGCGTACGCGGACGCCTCGCCTGCCACCTCTGCCCAGCCCGTCGAGCCACCCGCTCGCCCCGCGGAGCTGCCGCTCTCCGCGCCCCAGCTCGCGCAGCCCTCCGGTCCGCTGCCGGAGCTCACCTCCCGCGTGGCGCTGTCCGCCGAGGAGCAAAAGGGTCTCGACGACCTGGCGGCCCGCCTGCAGATCAACTTCCGGCGGGCGTCCCTGCTCCGTGAGGCGATGACCCACGCCTCCTGGAACAACGAGCGCGGCGAGCCGAGCGGTCCCGGCTACGACAACGAGCGGCTCGAGTACCTGGGCGACGCGGTCCTCGAGCTGGTCGTCGGCGAGTATCTCTTCCGACGGTTCCCCGGGTACGACGAGGGCCAGCTGACCCAGCTCCGGGCGGCCCTGGTCAACACCATTTCGCTCGCCAAGCTGGCCGAACGGCTGGGACTCGGCGATGCCCTGCTGCTCGGCAAGGGGGCGGCCAAGACGGGCGCGCGTCTGCTCCCCTCGCTGCAGGCCAACTGCTTCGAGGCGATGATCGGGGCGATCTTCCTCGACCAGGGGTACCGGGTCGCGACCCGCGTCTTTCTCCAGTGCATCGGCGACCTCTCCGAATGGAGTGACGAGAACCACAAGGGCCGGCTCCAGGAGGCGGCTCAGCTGCGCCTCGGCGCCACCCCCTCGTACCGGGTCACCGCCATCGGCGGGCCCGGCCACCACCGTGAATACCGCGCCGAGGCGGTGGTGGCGGGCAAGGTGCTCGCCGAGGGGCGGGGCAGCACCAAGCAGGCGGCCGAGCAGGCGGCCGCCCGTGTCGCGGTGGAGGGGCTGACGGCCCCCGCGGCCGTGCGCTCCGCCGCGCCCGCTCGCGTCCGGCGCCCGGCGCCGCTCGCCGAACCGGCCAGGGTTCGTCGCCGGGTCGCCGAGGTCGCCGCCGACCGCCGTGCCGCCTCCCGGCCGCCGGCT
>PLOF01000110.1:29609-59151 GCA_003142035.1 Candidatus Dormiibacterota bacterium | reverse complement strand
CCCGTGCACTTGGTCCGCGGCGGTGCCATGCTCTCGTCGATGCGCCGCCACGATGAGACCATGCAGCGCATGCCGCCGGTGGGCACGTAGTCCCCCATCGGCGCGGTGACGATGGCGAAGCTGTCGGGCACGTCGTGGAGGCGGAAACCGATGGTCTCGGCCGACTTGAAGATGAGCGGACGGATGTATGTGGTCTCCCGGCTNNATGCCCTCGAAGACGCCCGTTCCGTAGTTGAGACCCTGGGTGAGGAGACCGATTTTGGCGTCGCGGTAGCGGCGGAATTCTCCGTCGAAGTAAATCCAGGAGTCGTCGCGACGGGCGGCAGCGTCGGTCATGGGTGCGGAGGCGGTCTGCGTCATGGGCGGAGGTTACACCCGGGGCGCCGGTCGTTGACCCCGGCCCGGCCGGGCGGCGCCGGGCTCAGCGGGCGAGGCGGGGGAGGAGTGCGGCTGCCGCGGCCACGCCGGCCACCACCGCGACCGCAAGGACCCCGAAGTCGAGGGGCAGGGCGGTCGGCGTGCCGAGCAGCATACCGCGCAGCGCGTCCACCTCGTAGCTCATCGGATTCGCGGCGCTCAGGCCCTGCAGCCAGCCCGGCATCACCTTCACCGGGTAGAGCGCGTTGGAGGCAAAGAACAGCGGCATGGTGATCGCCTGGCCGACACCCATCAGCCGTTCACGGTGGAGCACGATCCCGGCGATGGTCATTGAGAGGCAGGAGAAGAAGGCGGCACCGAGCACCACCGCCGCGGCGACCCCGAGCAGGTGGAGGGGATTCCAGTTGAAGTGGATCTGGAGGATCGCCGAGAGGACGAGGATCACGACCACCTGGGAGACGGAGCGCACCCCCGCCGCGAACGCCTTGCCGCTGATGAGGGCGAGGCGCGGGGTCGGGGTGGCCATCAGCTTGGTGAGGATCCCGGAGTCGCGCTCCCAGATGATCTGGATGCCGAAGAAGATGGCGATGAAGAGCGCGGACTGGGCCATGATCCCGGGCGCGAGATAGGCGAGATAGCTGATCCCGGGCGGGGTGGGGATCGCCCGGATGCGGCTGAACGTCTCCCCGAAGATCAGCAGCCAGAGCACCGGCTGGACGGCCCGGGTGTACAGCTCGGTCCGGTCATGCCGGATCTTGCGCAGCTCGACCAGCCAGAAGGTGAGGATGCGGCTCGGGTAGAGACGCCACCAGGGTGGCATCAGCGTGGCCGGAGACCAACGGTCAGCCGAGACGCTGGGCTGTGCGACGCGTACGGCGGACATCGCGGCCTCCTCCTGTCATCTCCTCGTCCTCGATGGCGGTGCCGACGTCGTGGCGGAAGACGTCGTCGAGCGTCGCCCCCGGCCCGAGCCGTGCTTTCAGCTCGGCGGGAGTGCCCTGAGAGCGGATGCGACCGTGATGCATCAGGGCGATGCGCTCGCAGAGCGTGTCCGCCTCCTCCATGTAGTGAGTGGTGAGCAGCACGGTCATGCCGGTCTCCTCGCGGAGCTCACTGACCCTCTCCCAGACGTCCCCGCGTGCGAGCGGGTCCAGCCCGATGGTCGGCTCGTCCAGGACGAGCAGCGCCGGCCGGTTGACCAGTGCCTGGGCGAGCTCGAGGCGGCGGACCATGCCCCCGGAATAGGTGCTGACCAGACGCTCGCGCACGTCGTCGAGGCCCATCGCCGCGAGCACCTCGCGAATCCGCTGGTCGCGCTGCTGGCGAGGGAGGTCAAAGAGGCGGGCAAAGAGCCAGACGTTCTCGTACCCGGTGAGCTGGAAGTCAGCCGAGAGCTGCTGGGGCAGATATCCGATCAGGTGCCGGACCAGCATCGCCGCGGTGCGCGTGTCGTACCCGAAGACACTGACCGCCCCGGAGTCGGCGCGGATCAGAGTGGTCAGCACCCGGATGGTGGTCGTCTTGCCAGCTCCGTTGGGACCGAGCAGACCGAAGACCTCGCCGGGAGCGATGCTGAACGAGACCCCGTCGACCGCCTGCACGGTGCCGAAGCTGACCCGCAGGTCCGTGCAGGCGACGGGCAGCTGCCTCCCGTCCGGTGGCGCTCCCTCCGGCAGGCCGATCTCAGCCGTCATGGGGCCCCTCGGGCGGTGCCGCCAACTCGGGCGCCCCTCCCGCCATCTCCTCGTCGAGGGAGTCGACGATCCGCTCCAGCACCGGCAGGGCCCGGGCGAGCAACCAGCGGTCCCCGGTGCCCAGCTCGGAGAGCCGGGCGGCCAGGATCTCGCCACGCCCGTCGCGCCAGCGCTGGAGGCGGTCCTCCGCCGCCGGGCGGAGCCGGAGCCGGGCGACCCGTCCGTCGCCGGCATCCGAGAGCCGGTCCACGAAGCCGGCGGCGGTGAGGCTGTGGACGAGGGTGCTCACGGTGTTCGAGGCCAGCCCCAGCTCGGCGGCCACATCGTGGATGCGAATCCCCGGTCGCCGGTTGACCAGGCGAAGGATCTCCAGCTGCGTTTCGGGGAGCGGATCCGATTCCATACCGGCGCGCACCTGCCGGTTGAGGCGGCGGCGCAGCCGGCCGGCAGCCCGGGCCAGCCTTCCGGCGAGCGCATCGAGGTCGGTCGAGGGCAGCGCCACGGCGCCATTGTATCAATTCTGTCCGAGACAGATATGGATGCCCTCTAGTGCGTCTGCGTCACCCTCAGGGGGGGCGACGGCACTGGACCAGGGATCTCGTGCCAGGCCGGTGTCGCTTCGGTGACGGAGTCGTGACCTGGCATCAGACGCGGCGGGAGTGGGGCGGACTAGCGTGAATGTCAACCATGCAGACAGGCGCCTCCCGACGAGTTCCGATCGCCGTGCCCGCTGTCCGGCGGCGAGCTGCGCCCAAGGCGCCGGTGCCGCCGGCCCGTCCGGCGGTCGATGTGGCGACGCCTCAGCAGGTGGTACTCGACCTCTTCACGGAGCTGAACGCCATCGTGGTGCGAGCCTCGAATCGAGCTATCGAGCTCAACCAGCCCCACCCCGGTGCCGGCAGCACCGCTGAGCTGGAGCTGGACCGCGCAGCGCTCTACGCCGATCTGGGGGCGGTCGTCCGGGGCGCCGCGGCGGCGGCGCGGAAGCTGAGCGGGGCGGATGAGGCAACGGTCGAGATCACCACCCTGAGCGGTAAGCGCCACTGCGCCAGCGCGGGAAGCGGGGGCGCCGGCCGGAACGGGGATCCCGCCATCGCGTCCGACCACCCGTACCCAGTCACCGCCGTCAGCACACGAGAGCTCTCTCTCCCCACCGAGACGCAGGACGGCTCGCGCCCGAGAGCGGGACGCCGCGCCGGCAGGCGGTCGTCGATCACCGTCCCCCTGTATTACGGAGAGATTGGCATCGGCGCGGTCACCGTGACCTCGGCCCGGCCCGATGCCTTCAGCCCGGCCCAGGCGGCGGCCCTGCGGCAACTGGGTGCCCAGGTCGAATCGGCGGCCCTGCGGCTGCACATCCACGGCGAGCTGCGCCGGATCGTCCGCGAGCGCGAGAGCCTCCAGGAGACCAGCGCATCGCACTTCCGCCGGCTGTTCTTTGAGAACCCCCAGCCGATGTGGATGATCGACACCGAGACGGAGCGCTTTCTCCTCGTCAACGACGCCGCCTGCGCGAAGTACGGATACTCGCGCGAAGAGTTCGCGGAGATGACGGCTTCGGCAATCCGGCGCGACTCCGCCCAGTGGGCCGCCGACCTCAGAAGGTCCCGCACCCGGAATTCGACCATGCACGCCCGCCACCTCCTCCGCGACGGCCGGCTCATCGACGTGGAGGTGACCACCGGACCGCAGGACTTCCAGGGCCGTCCCACGATCCTCTCGATCATTTCTGATGTGACCGAGCGCAACCGGCTTCAGAAGGAGTTGCGCGAGGGAGCTCTGCGCGACCCGCTGACGGGGAGAGCCAGCCGGGCGCTCTTCACCGAGCGACTCGCGCATGCACTCGCCCAGGCACAGCGGCGGAACGCCGTCACCACCGTCCTCTTCGTCGACGTGGACCATTTCAAGACGGTCAACGACAGCCTCGGCTACACGGTCGGCGACGCCGTGCTCCAGGCGGTCGCCGCCCGTCTCGCCGTCACCCTCCACCCCGGCGACACCGTCGCCCGGCTGAGCGCCGACGAGTTCGCGCTGCTCCTCGAGGACGTGGGCGACCCGAACCGTGCCGCGGACGTGGCGGAGCGGCTCCACGACGCTTTCGCCGTGCCCCTCGAGTTCCGGGACGGCTCGCTGACGGTCGGCCTCAGCATCGGCGTGGCGGTGTCGACCAACTCGGGGCCCGGGGCCACCGAGATGCTCCGAGACGCCAAGCTGGCGATGGAGGCGGCCAAGGAAGCGGGCCGGGGTCGTGTCGAGATCTTCTCCCCAGGAATGCTCACGTCGGCGACGGATCGGCTGAGCCTGGACCAGGACCTGCGCCACGCGGTGGAGCGCGATGAGCTGCGCCTCTTCTACCAACCACTCGTCTCCATGGAGAGCGGAGCCATCGTCGGTTCCGAGGCGCTGGTGCGCTGGCAGCATCCGACCCGCGGCCTGGTACCGCCCGACAGCTTCATCCCGCTCGCCGAAGAGATCGGGATGATCAGCGCCATCGACACCTGGGTGCTGCGGACCGCGTGCTCCCAGGCGGCCACCTGGCGCAGGGCCGGCCACCCCGATCTCTTCGTGGCCGTGAACGTGTCGGGCCGGGAGTTGGGACGGTCCGACCTCGTGGACCGGATCGAGGCCGTGCTCTTCGAGAGCGGCCTGGCCCCGGACCGGCTCGAGATCGAGATCACCGAGTCCACCGCGGTGGCACAGCCGGCCGAGGCTCTCGAGGAGCTCCACCAGCTCCGCCGGGCCGGGATCGGCATCGCCATCGACGACTTCGGCACCGGTTACTCGAGCCTCAGCAAGCTGGCCACCTTCCCGGCCGACCGGCTCAAGATCGATCGCTCATTCCTGAGCGGCATCAAGCTCGAAACGGACGAGGCCCCGCTGGTCTCGGCGACCATCGCCCTCGCCCACCAGCTCGGCATGAAGGTCACCGCCGAGGGCGTCGAGACCCCAGCCCAGCTGGCCTTTCTCCGCCGCCAGGGCTGCGACCTTCTCCAGGGTTACATCTTCAGCCGGCCGGTCCCCGCCGAGCAGTTCGAGGAGCTGCTGGCGCAGCCGCCATACGGGTCCGAGACCGCCTGATCCAGTACCCAGGACGGCGATGACCGGCCGCCTGTCCGGCAACCCCTTGGCGCTCCCCGATCGGCCTGATAGAGTGACCGGCCACCAGCTATGGCCGCCCCGACCGGAACAGCCCGCCGGGTCCTGGTGGTCCTGATCGGTTCAGAACTGAGAGGAGGCCAGGTCATGACCCTCGACTCCCCCCGTGGTGGGCTACCCGAGGCTCGCGCCGTGCGCTGGAACCCGACCCCGGAGGAGCTGCGTGAGCTGACCTCCCGGATGGCCAACGCACGCCTCACCGCCTTCGACAACTACAACGTCCACACCAAGGTCACGGCGCGCAGCGCGGCGAGCACCTTCGTGGTCACCGACACCCCAGAGCGGCACAGCGGCAAGACCATCACGCGGGCGGAGGGGGCGCGCCTGGCCGCGGCCCAGGATGCGTACATCCGCGGCCAGGAGATGCTGGTCATCGACGGGTACATCGGCAACGACCCTGCCGACCGCGTCCGCGCCCGGCTGTACATCGAGGCGGCCCACGCCAACATCGCCGGCATGCAGCGCTGGCTGTACTTCGACGCTCCCGAAGCCGGACCCGATTTCGAGCCCCGCCTCACGGTCATCTACACACCCAACCTCGCCGCCCCCGGATACCCGGACGACCGCATCATCGCCGTCGACCTCGACGCCGGGGTCACCCGGGTGCTCAACTCCGACTACTTCGGAGAGTCCAAGAAGGGTGGGCTACGGATGTGGAACGCCCTGGTCTTCGAGCGGGGCGGGCTGGGACTGCACGCGGGCTGCAAGGTGATCCCGACGCCCCGGGGCGAGCAGGGGATGCTCATCGTCGGCCTCTCCGGAACCGGGAAGACGACCACCACCTTCACCCGCCAGAACGACTCCAAGCCGGTGCAGGACGACTTCGTCGCCCTTTACCCCGGCGGCCGGGTGGTCGCCACCGAGAACGGCTGCTTCGCCAAGACCTTCGGCCTCGACCCGGCCTTCGAGCCGAGCATTCATGGCGCCGTCTGCAAGCCCGAGGCCTACCTGGAGAACGTCTCCCAGAACGCGGCCGGTGAGGTCGATTTCTTCGACACCGCCTACACGCCGAACGGTCGCGCCGTCTTCCGGATGGAGGCACTCGGCTGGCACCGCGACGCGCGGGATCTCCCCGGTGTCGACCAGCTGCTGATCCTCAACCGCAACGAGAGCATCATCCCCGGGGTCGCCCGGCTGAGCGCGGCCCAGGCCGCCGCGTACTTCATGCTGGGCGAGACCAAGGGCACGAGCGCCGGTGGAAAGGACGAGGAGGGCAAGTTTCTCCGGGTCCCCGGAACCAACCCGTTCTTCCCTCTGCGTCACGAGCAGCAGGGCAACCGCTTTCTGGAGCTCCTGGGCAGTTGCGCCTTCGAGGTCTTCCTGCTCAACACCGGTCGTGTGGGCGGCACCGACACCGATCCCGGGAGCAAGAAGGTGACCATCCTCCACTCCAGCGCGATCGTGAAGGCGATCGCGGAGGGCACGGTCGAGTGGGAGCCGGATCCTGACTTCGGCTATGAGGTGGCCTCGTCGCTCCCCGGCGTCGAGGACCTGGAGATCCTGCAGCCCCGCCGTCTTTACGATCGCCAGGGACGGCTCGACGAGTACCAGCGGGTGGTGGACCAGCTGCGCCTGGACCGCCGCGCCTACCTGCAGAAGTGGGAGGGGCTGGACCCCGCGATCGTCAACGCCGTTAGCTGAAGCGAACGACGCCGGCGAGCGCGGACGCCGCGAGCTCCTCCCGAAGCCGTCCTCCGGGGCTCACGGGCGGATGCGCTCGATCAGCTCGATGAGGTCGTCGGGGGCGGCACCCTTGACCACGTAGCCGCACGCTCCGGCCCGTTGCATGCGGGTCATCGTCTCCCGGTCGTCCCAGGCGGAGAGGGCCACGATGCGGGTGGAGGGGGACGCGGTGCGGATGCCCTCGGCTGCGCGCATGCCACCACCACCGGGCATCTTGACGTCGAGGATGGCGACGTCCGGCTGGTGGGTGCCGGCCAGCTCGATGGCGCTCTCCGGGTCGGCGGCGAGCCCGACGACCAGGTAGCCGGGCTCGCTGCTCATCATGTCCCCGAGAGCGCCGCGCACGGAGGGGTCGTCGTCGGCGATCAGGACGCGGACGGTCATGACGCCACCGAGGGAGCCACCGCCGCTCCGCGGCCGTCACCGTCGGGGTCGGCGGGACCGTCCTCCCCGCTCAGGCGACGGCTGCCCACGCAGTAGCGGACGGTGGTCCCGGTTCCGGGTTCGCTCTCCACCGAGAACCACCCGCCGCTCTGCTCCGCCCTCTCCTGCATCACCAGCAGGCCGAGATGGCCGGGAGGAGCCTGACGCGACCTGGTCGCGTCGAAGCCGACGCCGTCGTCCTTGATCTCCACCAGGACCCCGCCGTCGTATTCGCTGAGCACCACATCGATGTGATTCGCGCGGGCGTGCTTGCAGACGTTGGAGACGGCCTCCTGGGCGATCCGGTAGACGACCGTGCGGGCTTCGGGTTCGGGCTCCAGCTGCAGCCGGTCATCGAGCGAGTACGCGAGCCCGGCGTCCTCCGCGATCTGGGCGAGAAATGCCTGAAGGGCGGCGGCGATCCCGTGGGCTTCGAGAGCGGGCGGCCGCAGGACGAACATGAGGCGGCGCAGGCGGTTTATCGACTGGCGGACGTCGTGCTCGAGGCTGACCAGCAGCGGGTCCAGGTCGCCGGTGGGGAGACGGCGGCGAAGGGTGGCGAGACGCAGTGCGACCGCGGTCATGACCTGCACCGAGTCGTCGTGGATATCGTCGGCGATGCGCTGACGCTCCTCCTCCTGAGCCTGGACGATGTGGGCCAGCAGCCGGCTGCGATCCCCGGCGCTCTTGCGCAGCTCGTCGATGGAGAGACGCAGCTGAGCCTGCACCCGGGCACGTTCGCTGGCGAGCGCCAGCACGTTGGCCAGGCCGCGGACAAAGGCGACGTCATCGTCCGAGTAGGGGACCGGATGGCGCGAGACGACGATCTGCACCCCCGCCATCCGGGTGCCGGTCCAGATGGGCACGATCAGCACGCTGCCGGTTGCGGTGGAGCTCGACCCGACGTCCGGACAGGCCCTCACATCGGGGACGACGAGCGGTTCCCCCCTCCGCAGCGCCCGTGCGCAGAGGGGCACCGCAAACGCGAGCTCTTGGGCAAGGGACTCCGGCGGGCAGCCAACTCCGGCGCTGGGAACGAGTCCGTCCGGGCCCCGCTCCAGGACGGCGACGATGTCCGCGTCGAGGTTGGCGGCGGCCGCGTCGCAGGCGGCGCGGGCCAGCTCCCCCAGCTCCTCGCCGCCACCCAGCGCGCCGCGGCCGAGGGTGGCGACGGCGGTCTGCTGGCGCAGCCGGCGGTCGGCCTGCTCGGCGACCCTCTGGCTCCCCTCGACGGAGGCGAGGACGCGGGCGACACCGGCGAGCGTCGCCGGGACGGCCGACGTGAAGGTGCCGTGCTCCCGCGCGGCCAGGAGCACCTGGGTGATCCCATGGCGCCCGAGCCCAGCGGCGACGGCCGTCCGCTCACCGTTGAGGTGGAGGAGCGCCGCGATGGCGCCCGATCCCTCGCTCATGCTCGGAGTGAAAGCCACCTGCTCGCCGCTCACCAGATTCAGATCGGCATCGGTGCCGATCAGGCCATCGGAGGAGTAGCGCAGCCCGTGGTGGGCGAGGACCGAGATGTCGCGATCCGCGGGGCCGACCGCCACCAGGGCTACGACGTCGGCACCGGTCCGCGCGGCCACCATCTCGATGATCTGATGGCGAAGTTCCCCGAGGTCGCCGCCGGCGATCGCGAGGAGAGCGGCCTCGGCGACGACCGGGTCCGGGGTGGGGTGGGGCGAGCCCCGGAAGGCGGGCCCCGGCGCCGGTGGGGCACCGATCGCATCGCCCGTGTCTTTACCCGATGACATGAAGGTTCCACGCCACCGCCCCGAAGCCGATCAGGACGGCGAGAAACCCGAGGGCCCTGGCGGCGCGACCACGCAGCCTGGCCATGTTGACGGCGACGACCGTGGCGATCACGACCTTCTCGGTGAGCAGCCCGGGCACTCCCCACCGAGCGATCACGACGGCGCTCAGCGGGTTGCCCTCCGGCCAATTATTGGCAAGCGCAAGCATCGTCGAGGTCGCGTCAGCGAGCTGTGACACCAGCACGGCGACCAGCAGCCAGGCGGCCACCAAGTCTGCGGTGAGGGCGCCGAAGTCTCGGATCAGGCCATTTCCGTAGGCGGCGAGATCACCGCAGCAGCTCATCCACAGCCGCGCCAAGAAGCCGGCTCTCTGGGTCTGGAGACTGACGGTTGTGATCACGTCCGATCCTCGGGTGGCAGGGGAATTCGCCACCATCGTGGCCCCGGCGGCGCGGCCTGCCCAGACGCGAACGACCGCAGTTTCCGTGGTATGCCTGCACTAGGGGGCCGGACAGCGGCCAAGCGGCCGGTGCCCCCGACCCGACCTCGATCTCGGCAACCCCTTCAAAGGCACCGAGCGCGGGTCACAGAGATGCAACGGCCCACCGACGCGGACACGCGATCGTGACAGTCCGACGAAAAGCACCCCCCTATCGGGCGATCCTCGAACAATGTCGACCAAGAGACGTGGCGGCCGCGACCCTTCAAAGGAGATTACCCGTGCCGGGTGCGCTGTCCCGAACGATTCGGGTGTTCATCATCGATGACCACCGCATGTTCACCCAGGCGGTCGCCGCGGCCCTCACCGAAGAGCCGGACATGGACGTCGTGGGGACCGTCGACAACCTGGCCGACGCGCGGCGCGAGCTGGAGAAGGTCGAGGTGGACGTCATCCTGCTCGACCAGCGCCTCCCCGATGGCCAGGGTACCCATGCGGCCGCCGAGCTGCGGGCGATCCGGCCCGGGGCCAAGGTCATCCTGGTCACCGCGGCGATGGACCCGAGTGTCCTCAACGAGGCCCTGGCCGCCGGTTGCGCGGGCTTCGTCACCAAGGGCGACAGCATCGACGCGCTCTCCGCGGCGGTCCGGGCAGCCTCCGGGGGGGCCACGCCCGTCTCGCCGGCCATGCTCAACCGGCTGACGAGCGGCGACCCCAACGGCTCGAGCCTGACCGAGCCGCTCACGCCGCGCGAAACCGCCGTGCTGCTCTTCCTCGCCGATGGGATGGGCAACGAAGAGATCAGCAAGCGCCTCTTCATCAGCATTCACACGCTCCGCAACCACATCCAGAGCATCATCAGCAAGCTCGGGGCCCACTCCAAGCTGGAGGCGGTGTCGATCGCCATCCGCGAGGGCCTGATCACCGCACCGGGCAACAACTACTAACCGGTCCTCCGGTTGGCCGGGATCAGCGGGTGAGAGGGCCGGAGACCTCCGAGCCGGCGAGCGGCAGCCTCATGGCCACCTTGGTGCCGTGTCCGAGCGCGGAGGTGACGTGGAGCGTCCCGCCGGCGTCCTGCACCCTCTGCTCGACCAGCAGCAACCCCATGTGCCCGCGTCGCTGGCGTTCCCCCAGGGCCGCGAGGTCGAAACCCTGCCCATCGTCGGTGAGGGCCAGCCGCACCTCCTCGCGATCCTCGGTGATGGTGAGCTCGACCCGGTGGGCCGCGGCGTGCTTGGCGACGTTGCGCACCAGCTCCTGGACGACCCGGTGGATCAGGCTTCGCACCCTCGCGTCACAGTCCAGCTCACCGACCGAGATGTCGACCTGGACCCCGCTGTCCGCGAGCGGGACCAGCAGCTTGCTCAGCGCGCCGGTCAGCCCGCCCCTCTCGATCTCGTCTCCCGCCAGGGCCCCCATCAGACCCCTGAGATCCGCCGTGACGGCCTGGAGATCGACGGTGATCCGGTCGAGGCCCTCCACCGCCGCAGTGATCCGCTCCGGCGTCTGGCCTCCCTCGCGACGCAGGCCCCGGGAGAGGGTCGCGGTTCGGAGGGTGACCGCGCTGACCAGCTGGATGACCCCGTCATGAAGATCGCCGGCGAGCTGGCGCCGCTCGCGGTCCGAAGCGACCAGGGCGTCGTGAAGAAGCTCCTCACGCTCCGCGGAGAGCTCGGCCTCCCGCTCGGCCGAGTGCTCCGCCTCACGCCGGCTCTGGCGGGCCTGCAGGCCGGCCAGGCGGGCGAGGCGCATCTGAAGCGGCACCAGCACCAGGCTCACGGTGAGGATCGCGCCGCCCAATCCGAGGGCGGCGAGCTCCGCCCAGCTGGTCGCGTGAAGGGCGACGGCGGCTGCCGCCGCCAGTGGCGCCGTGATCAGGCTGACCGCCAATGCGACGATGGGGATCACCCAGCTCGAACTCCGGGTCATCCCGCCGGCCGGCGGCACGACAGCAGTCACCAGTTCGGGCCACGATTGGCCCGGCAGGTGGGACAGAGCGCCAGCCCCCCTCTCCGGCGCCGGTTCCATGGGCACCGCACAGGCTACGTCGGCGCGGTAACGAAAGGGGCAGGACCCGGTCGCAAACCTCTATGGATGCGGCGACGAAGGCGGGGCCGCCGGCGCGGAGGAGCTCAGCCCCCGCGTGCCGGTGAGGGGCCCGGCGGCCAGCGGCATCCCCAGGTCGGCGAGCATGGCAAGGTCCATCTCCGCGCTCCTGCCCAGGGTGGTGAGGTAGTTGCCGACGATGAGCCCATTGGCCCCGGCCAGCATGCCGTAGGCCTGGAGGTCGCGGAGGACCAGTTCGCGCCCGCCCGCGTAGCGGACCACGGCCCGGGGATTGATCAGCCTCATCATGGCGGTGCAGCGGAGAGCGTCGAGGGGACGGAGCGGTGTCTCGCCGCCGAGCGGGGTGCCGTCCCGCGGATCGAGGAAGTTGCAGGGGATCTCGCGGGTACCGAGGTCCCGGAGGGCGAAGGCCAGGTCGAGCCGGTCACTCCAGGTCTCCCCCATCCCGAAGATGCCGCCACTGCACAGCTCCAAGCCGGCGGCGATCACCCGGTGGCAGGTCGCCAACCGGTCGGCGTAGGTGTGGGTGGAGCAGATCCGCGGGAAGAAGCGGGGCCCCGACTCGAGGTTGTGGTTGTAGCGGTGGATGCCGGCGGCGGCGAGCTGCTCCGCCTGGCCGTCGGAGAGCAGCCCGAGGGAGGCGTCGACCTCGATGTCGACCTCGGCGTGGATGGCACGCGCGGCCTCGCAAACCTGCTCGAGCAGGCGCTGATTGGGCCCCCGCACGGCGACCACGATGCAGAACTCCGTGCTCCCGAGGGCCTGGGTGTGGCGGGCGAGCTCAACCAGCTGAGCGGTCGGGAGCATCGGCCGGCGGGTGACGTCGGTGGTGTAGCGCGCCGACTGTGCACAGAAGGTGCAGTCCTCGGGACACCCGCCGGTCTTGGCCGAGATGATGGACTCGACCTCCACCGCCGGGCCCATCCAGCGGAGCCGGACCTGGTGGGCGAGCCCGATCAGCTGGGGCAGCTCGTCGTCGCGGGTGAGGACGAGCCGCTCGGCGAGGTCGCGACCGATGTCGCGTCCCTGCTCGATGAGGAGGTCGGCGGCGGCTTCAACGGGGGCGGGTAGCGTGGGCATGGCCCCGAGGATACGAGAGCCTATGCGGGAAACGTCACAAAACGGAGAAGCGCGGAGAGGTTCACGTCAAACGGTCCTAAGCTCTCACGCGAGAGGAGCCTCGGCATCGAGGCCTGAGGTGGGTCGAGGATGAGTGGATGTCGGTCTCGGACCTGACAAGGGTGTTCGTCCTGGAAGCAGGCGTGCCGGAACGGGCGATGGCCGTGGCCGGTTGCCGGGAGAGAGGCTGCACCACCCCCGCCTTGGCCAAGTGCGCCTACGTCGACGGCCACGGTCACTCCTGTGAGACCGCATGGTGTCACCGGCACCTTCGCGAGATCGGAGCGGAAGGCTACTGCCGCCGTCATGCCAGCACGGTGGCCGCCCTGGGCGGCAGGGCGAAGGACCCCCGCGCGCTGCCCGCAGTCGATCACCGAGGCGCGTCGCTGGTGAACTGGATCTGCAACGAAGGGCACGCCGCGCTGCAGGGAGCCGTGGCCTCGGCGCTCAGGCCGGGCGAGGTCATCTTCGAGGACCGGACGGTCAACGTGGTTCGTCAGTCCGACGGCAGCCGTTGCTGGGAGCGCGGCTGGCGCATCGGCGACCGCACCGGCCTCACCTCCAAGATCCTGGTCTGCGTCGAGGAGAGCGACGACGCCCTGGTCCAGCTCGCCATCGACGACCAGGTGGTCGCCGTCGCCGTACCCCCGTGGATCACCCGGCGGCGGGCCTGCCAGGCGGTCACGGCCGCCCTCGACGCCCATGACAGGAGCCAGTTCTACGGCTTCCTGTTTGGCCACATCCAGAGCGTGCTGGCCCTCCGATCCTGACCTCGGCTCCGGCGCGGAGCCGCTCAGGACGTCGGCCGCAGACCCGCGAGAGCAGGGGGGTGGGCGGCGAGCACCAGCTCCACCACCTCGCGCGGCGTCAGCGTCGCCAGCTCCAGGCGCCGGCCACTCCGCAACCACGCGACCTCCACAGGGGTGAGATCTGCCTCGATACCGGCGGGCATCCGCGCCGGGGCGCCCTCGATGACCTGGAGCCCGGCGTCGGAGGCGGGGGGCCGGAGGCCGGCGTCGACGACGTCGGAGGCACCGGCCCGGCGGAGCGCGGCGGGCAGCCCACAGCCGGCGGGGTCCGCGTCGTGGACGGCCACCAGCCGGCGGTCACGCAGCGCAGGTTCCAACTCGCCACCGTCCTGGGTCGTCAGCGCGGCCACATCGGCGACCTGGGTGCCAGTACGGAGCCGGCCGGCGTTGGCGGCGAGCAGCTCCGCGGTCTCAACCCGGTCGCAGACGACGAGAGGCCCGGAGGCGAGCTGGCTCGCGACGTGGTCGGGGGCCGGAGGAGCGTCGCCGCGCGCGGCGGCGGGGGAGCCAGTCCCGTCCCCGGCGGGTGGGGGCGGTGAAGTCAGGGCGGCGAACGCCTCGGGGCGTTCCCGGATCGCCTCCGTCAGGGGCCCGGCGAGGAAGCTCGGGTAGCTGGTGGCGAGGGTCCGGCTGTCGAGCGCCCTCCGGAGCTCCCGGTTGCGCTCGACGCGGGCGTTGAGCGGTGCGGCAAGCAGCATGGCCGCCCCGATGACGGTGAGGGTGGCGGAGAGGGGGATGGTCTTGACCCAGAGCATGGCCCCGCCGAGCACGATCAGCAGCGCTCCCAGACCGATGAAGCCTCGGGTGACCGACACCGCAGGCCGCTCGACCGCCCGGCAGGCGGCGTAGTAGAGCTGGCGGGAGGAGTAGCGGTGGCCGTCGCCACCGAGCCGCTCCGCCTCTCCGACGAGGATGTCGGTCGTGATCGGGAGGAGCACCGGCCGAGTGTGCCATGAGTCGCCGCCGACCGACGCCGTCGTGAGCGCCCCGCGACGTGGGGGGAGGGTGGCGATCAGGGCTGCGTCCGGCCGGATAGACCGGCACCCGCCCGTGTGACAATCCCGCCGTGGTCGAGGCGGCCTCCCTTCCCCGCGCACCCGGTGCCCCCCGCCCCGTGGCGCTGCCGCTTGCGGCATCCCTGGTCGGGGTCGCCATCGCGCTCCTCGCGCTCATCGACGACCTCCACCATCCCTCCGGTGAGTCGGGGGCGGCGATCGTCCTGCACGTCGCTGGCGGGCTGACCTACGTGCTGGTCGGGGGCGCGGCCTGGTGGCGGCGCCCCCACAACCGGACGGGCATTCTCATGATGACGGTCGGTTTCGCCTGGTTCGTCCAGGACCTGACCCACCTGACGTCGCCGCTCGCGTTTGCCCTCGGCGACTTCTTCTACGTGGGCTACTTCGGCTTTCTCGGCCACCTGATCGTGGCCTTCCCGAGCGGCCGCCTGGGGACGAGGGCGGACCGCGTGGTGATGACCGCGGGATACACCTGGGCTCTGGGGGGCAATCTCTTCACCCACGTGTTCTTCGCCCCGGCAAACAGCGCCGAACTCTTCGTGCTCCACCGCGACGCCATCCAGTACGCGATCTTCGACGCCATTCAGCAGGGACTTGACGCGACCCTCTGCGTGACGCTCGTCGCGCTGGTCGTCCTCCACTACGTGCGGGGCACCCCACCGGCCCGGCGAGCTCTCGGTCCGGCGGTCTGGGCCAGCGGTCCCATGCTGCTGGCGGCCATCCTGCTATCCCTCCCCGGCGTCATCGGCCTGGCTCCCGGGCTGGAGAACGCAGTGCCGGTGCTCGCACCGATCGCGCTCGCCTCGCTCCCGCTCGCCTTCGTCTTTGGCCTGCTGCGCAGCCGCCTCGCGGTCGCATCGGCCGGTCACCTGGTGGTCGAACTCGGGTCATCACCCCCGCCGGAACGCATCCGCGACGCGCTGGCGGAAACCCTTCACGACCCCTCGCTCGCGCTCGCATACCAGGTGCCGGGCCGGGAGGGATGGGTCGATGCCGAGGGAAGATCGCTCGACCTCCCCGACCCCCGCTCCTCCCGCACCTTCACCGTCCTGGAACGGGGCGGCGTGGCGGTGGCGGCGCTGATCCACGACCGCTCCCTGGAGAACGACCCCACCCTGGTGGCGGTGGTGGCTGGAGCCGCGGCCCTCGCCATCGAGAACGAGCGTCTCCAGGCGGATGTCCGCGCCCGGCTCGCAGAGGTCATGGAGTCGCGAGCCCGTCTGGTCACCGTCGCCGACCAGGAGCGAAGACGGCTGGAACGCGACCTTCACGACGGGGCCCAGCAGCGATTGGTGGCCCTGGCCCTGACCCTGAGCCGGGCCGGCGAGCGGGTCGACGAGCGGCCCGGGGAGACGCGAGAGCTGCTCGCGGATGGCGAGCGGCAGCTCAGGAAGGCCCTGGAGGAGCTGCGCCGGCTGGCCGCCGGGATCCGGCCGGCGATCCTCTCCGACGCCGGCCTGAGCGCCGCCCTCGAGTCCCTGGCGGAGGACGCGCCCGTGCCGGTGACACTGCGCGTGACGGTGGACTGCCGCCTCCCCGACCAGGTCGAGGCCGCCGCCTACTTCGCGGTCTGCGAGCTGCTCACCAATGCGGCCAAGCACGCCCGGGCCACGTCGGTGACCGTCACCGCCCGCCTCCAGGACGGCCGCCTCCTGGTCGAGGTCTGGGACGACGGCGCAGGCGGTGCTCAATTCGGCGGGGGAAGCGGCCTGAACGGGCTGGTGGACAGGATCGCCGCCCTGGACGGCGAGCTCACGCTCGACAGCCCGGAAGGGAGAGGGACCCGAGTGGAGTTTGAGCTGCCATGCGGGTGATCCTCGCCGACGATTCGGTGCTGCTCCGCGAGGGGCTGGCCCGCATGCTGTCCGAATCAGGTTTCGAGGTGGTGGCCCAGGTGGGCGACGCCGAGGCTCTGCTCGCGGCCGTCGACGCCGATCCGCCGGACGTCTGCATCGTCGACATCCGGATGCCGCCGACCAACACCACCGAGGGGCTCCAGGCGGCGCTGCACCTGCGCGTGCACCACCCCGGGGTGGCCGTCCTCGTCCTCTCCCAGTACGTCGAAACCCGGTTCGCGATCGAGCTCCTGGCCCGCGGTGCCGACGGGGTCGGCTACCTGCTCAAGGATCGCGTCGGCGACGTCTCCGAGCTGCTGGCGGCAGTGCGCTCGGTGGTGGCGGGCCGCTCGGTCATCGACCCCACCGTGGTGAGCCGGCTGGTCGGCCGCCGGCGCCAGGCCGACCCGATGGAGACCCTGACCGCGCGGGAGCGCGAGGTGCTGGAACAGATGGCCGAGGGAAGGTCGAATCGCGCCATCGGAGAGCGTCTCTTCCTCAGCCCCAAGACGGTGGAGGCCCACGTCTCGGCGATCTTCTCCAAGCTCGGCATCGAGGACACCGCGGACGACAACCGCAGGGTGCTCTCGGTGCTCACCTGGCTGCGCGGCGACAGCGAGAAGGTGCAGGCGTAGCCGCACAGCCTCCCACGACGAGGGATCAGGGGGACACCGGCGCGGAGCGGACGTGCTCGGCGAAGAAGGTCAGCGTGCGGTCCCAGGCGTCGGCCGAGGCCGCGGGGTCGTGGGCCTTGCCCTGGTCGTTGAAGAACGAATGGCGAGCCCCGGGATAGATCTTGATGTCGTGCACGACCCCGTACGTCTCGAGGCGGGCATCGAGCTTGCGCCCGAAGCGCGCCGTGAAGTCCTTGCCCGGGTAGCTCCCCACCACGGGGCAGATCCCGCGCGCCGCGCTGAGGGGGCGCGGGTTCATGGCGTAGAAGGGGGCGATGGCGCGCAGACGGCGGTCCCGGCACCCCCAGGCGATGGCGAGACCGCCTCCCATGCAGAAGCCGATGACCCCGATGCGTGCCGCATCGACCTCCGGCTGGGCGACCAGGAAGTCCGCGGAGGCCCTCAGGTGGGGGACCGCGTACTGCTCGCGGCCGATCATCGCCTCGCCCATCAGGCGTGCCAGGCAGATCACCCGGCTGCGGTCGTTGAAGAGGTCGACGGCGAGCGCTGCATAGCCCTCCGCCGCGAAGCGCCCGGTGATGTCGCGGATGTTGTCGTTGAGACCGTACGCCTCGTGGATCACCACCACGCCCGGGTGGGGGCCGGGGGCGTCGGGGAGCGCAAGGCAGCCGCGGAGGCGGGCCTGGCGCGACCGGATGACGACGTCCTGGAGACTCATGGCAGAAGCAGCGGAAGTATGCGCGCACGGCTGGCGCCCCACCGGTTGTGGTCTGATGCTCGCCGCAGATGACGAGGCAGCACCACGGCGACATCGCGCGCTTCGACGAATGGTCGGCCACTTACGACCGCGGCCCGGGGAAGTACTTCTTCGCACGGATCCACCGGCCGGTTGTCGAAGCGGTCTGCTCGGGCCGCGTGCCGCCGCGCCGGATCGTCGATCTCGGTTGCGGGACGGGGCGCCTGCTCGAGGGGCTCCTCTCCCGCCTGACGGAGGCGGAGCTGACGGGCGTCGATCCGGCCGAGGGGATGATCGCGGTGGCGCGCACCCGCTTCGCGGGGGAGCCGCGGGTCCGCCTCGAGGTGGCCACGGCCGACCACCTGCCGCTCGCCGACGCGAGCGTCGACGTGGTCACCACGACGATGTCCTTCCATCACTGGGACCACCAGGACGCGGCGCTCCGCGAGGTGGTCCGGGTGCTCGCACCGGGGGGCCGGCTGCTCCTCGCCGACGTGCTCGGGATCGGTTTCTTCGGCCGCCTGCTGCGATCGACCGGGCGGGGTCATGGCAGCGGCTATCGCAACGCGCCGGAGATGACGGCGCTGCTGCGCGATGCGGGATTCAGCGCCTGGCGGCGCCGGCGGCTGTCCTGGCCGGGGATACCCATCTACCTGGTCGAGGCCCGGCGCTCGACCTCCCCCTAAGGTCCTGAGGGCGCGTGCCGGCGCGAGGTGAGGGCGGGGAGCGTCGGCGTAGGCTGGGACCTGAGGCCAAGCACGGAGGCACCATGGTGCGGGAGTTCGGCAGCTACGAGGAGTTCTTCCCCTTCTACGTGAGCGCGCACAGCCGTCCGGCCACCCGCTGGCTCCACTTTGCGGGCACGCACCTGGGGGTCGCGGCGGCCGTGACGGCACTCGTGAGGCGGCGGCCGGCGGAGCTGCTCGCCGTTCCGCTGATCAGCTATGGGGTGGCCTGGGGCAGCCACCTCGCCATCGAGAAGAACCGCCCGGCCACCTTCGGGCACCCGCTCTGGAGCCTGCGCAGTGACCTCCGCATGATCGCGATGATGTGGCAGGGACGGGACGACGAGCTGACCCGCATCGTCCGCGACCAGAACACGATCCTGCTGGACCGGGGCGATCGAACCACGGACTGACGGGTCGCCGGATCGGCCGGTCACGCCGGCCGGCGCGACGCGGTTTCCGACTCAGCGCGACGTGGCCGGCTGAAGCTCCACGAGGAGGCGCCCGGTGACCGCCGAGATCTCTGCCACCGCGGCCTCGAACGCCGCGCGATTGCGCTGGGCGGGTTGCCGGTAGCCACTCACCTTGCGGACGTACTGCAGCGCGGCCGCCTGGATGTCATCGGCGGACGCCGGGGGCTCGGCGCCGCGCAGGGTCTTGATGTTTCGACACATGAGAGGAGGTTAGCGGGTGCGCACCATCCGCATGGCTCTCCGACTCCTCGCCCACCACTCCGATTGCCCCACGGGTGAGGTACCGCTCCGATCAGCGGCCGAGGATCTCGTCGATGCGCGCCATCTGCGCCGCGGAGAGCGGCCCGAACCGCAGAGCGCCGGCGTTTTCCTCGACCTGGGCCACGGTCTTGAAGCCGGGGATGGGCACCGTCACCGGACTGCGCGCCCAGAGCCAGCCGAGGGCTCCCTGGACGAGGGTGCGCCCAGCGCTGGTCAGCTCCTCTCGAAGCGCGTCCAGCTTGGCGAGCCAGGCCGGGTTGGCGCTGCCGTCGGCGTTGAAGATGTCGCCCCAGCCCAGCTCCAGCGCCTGCGCCCGCCAGTCGTCGCGCGGGAGACGCGAATCGGGACCGTACTTGCCGCTCAGGAACCCGGAAGCGAGCGGGCTGCGGATGATCGCCGTCATCCGGCTCTTCTCACAAAGCTCGACCATCCCAGGGGTGTCCTGGAGCACGTTGCAGATGAACTGGAGGGCCGAGCAGGTGCCGCGCATGGCCCAGCGCTGGGCCTGCTCCGCGACGTCGCAGCTCCACCCGAACTCGCGTATCAGTCCGTCGGATTGGAGGCTCTCGAGCGTCTCCACCACCGCGTCCGACTGGTCGTCGGAGAGGCTCCCGACGTGAAGCTGGTAGAGGTCGATGCCGTCCCGCTGGAGACGTCGCAGCGACCCCTCGCAGGCCCGCCGGATGTAGACGGGGCTCACGTCGGTGGTGTGTCCCCGCCGGCTGCCGTCATCGTCGAAGGTGTTGCCGAACTTGGTGGCGATGACCACGTCTTCGAGGTGCCCCTCCAGAGCGCGAGCCACCACTCTCTCACTGTGTCCCGCACCGTAGACGTCGGCGGTGTCGAAGAAGCGGATGCCGAGGTCGTAGGCGCGACGGATGCCGCGGACCGACTCGTCGTCGTCCACCTGACCCCAGCCGATGGTCCGGCCGTCCTCACCGACCGTCGGGCCCCCGATGGCCCAGCAGCCGATCCCCATCGGGCTGAGCCGGAGGGGGGAGCGCCCCAGCCGCCGGGGCTCCAGCCCGTCCGAGATCTTCAACTCCATCAGCGTCTCCTTTCCTGAGTGCTACCCCGCCTGGGGTACCAACTCCCAGCCGCTCTCCTCACCCTGACGGCCGTCGCGAACCTCGATGCCGCAACCGGTGAGGAGGTCGCGGAGGCGATCGGCGTCGTCGAAACGGCGCCCCGCCCGGAAATCGCGGCGCAGCGCGAGGATCGCCTCGACGAAGGGGGCGACCCGCTCCCTGGGGTCGGCCGCGCCCTCGGTGGCAAGCTCCCCCAGCCGGGTCACCATCCGCCGGAGCAGCGCCCGGCCTCGCTCACGCTCGTCGCCCGAGAAGGTCTCGTTCGACCATTCGTCCAGGGTGCCCTCGACGCCCAGCATGGCGGCGACCATCCCCTCGACGTTCCTGCCGTCGCGGGCGCGGTCGAATTCGATCTCACGCTCGGAGAGCAGCTTCACGAACGGCTCCTCNNCGACTCGGAGCCGTGGCGGCGCACCACCGCGCGTCCCCGGCCGCGCACCTCGGCCCGCTCCGCGCCGAGATCCAGGATGAGGGCGGTGTGCTCGTCGACCCCGAGGATGGCCGCACCCTCGGGGAGGAGGGCTTCGAGCTGGGCGAGGCGGCTCTCGCCCATGTAGCAGAAGCGGGTGTCGTGGGTGCCACCCTCCGCGTTATCCCAGTGGGTGATCACCGCCGCCCTGATGCCGGCCGCGCCCAGCAGGTCGAGACCCTCCAGCCAGTGCACCGGCTCGCCCACCTTGTAGATCTCGTAGACAGGGACCGAGACGACCCCGAGGGTGATCGCCGCGGCCGACGCGAGGGTCACGCAGCCGCCCCGCTCCAGCTTCTCAGCGAGGAGTCGCGGAATCTCGGTCCCCCGCCATTCGCGGAGGGTGTAGCTGGGACTCCCCGGACCGGAGAAGACGTAATCCGCCTCGTGGACGCGGCTGTAGGCGGCCTCCTTCTCGACCTCGGAGGCGGTCTCAGCCCGACGCAGGCTGGCCAGGGCGAGGGGGTGCACGATGCTGCGCTGGAAGTACTCCTGAGCCTTCGCCACCAACTCGTCGGCGTTCTCCTGGAAGCCGAAGGGCGTGTCGATGAGCGCGGCAAGGGCGCTGTCGCCGCCCACCCGCTCGATCAGCTCGCGGTGGACCGGCGCCATGGTCGGGGCCGTCTCCCCCGAACCCATGATGCAGAGGATGCGAGCGGCCGTCACCTCACCCATCCTACGCATCACGGACAGCCGGTAGGGTGCACGGTGGCCGGCCCTGAGGGAGCCCTGATACATTTCGCCGATCGTGGGAGAGCGGCAGTATCACCTCCAGGTGGAGGCCGGCGAGATCGGCGAGTACGTGCTGCTCCCCGGCGACCCCGGACGCTGCGAGCGCATCGCGGAGCGCCTGGACGGCGCCCGGCTGGTGGCCGCCAACCGCGAATACACGAGCTACACCGGAAGCCTGGACGGGGTCACGGTGAGCGTCACCTCCACCGGGATCGGCGGTCCCTCGACGGCGATCGCGGTGGAGGAGCTGGTCCGGGTGGGAGCGCGCACCCTGGTGCGGATCGGGAGCTGCGGTGCGCTCGACCCCGGGCTGCGCTTCGGCGACCTGGTGGTGGTGCAGGCGGCGGCGCGCGGCGACGGCACCTCGGACCGCTACGCACCACCCGGCTTCCCCGCCGTCGCCGACATCGACGTGGTGCAAGCCCTCCGCAGCGAGGCACGGGCGGCCGGCCACCGCTTCCGGGTCGGCGTCGTCCTCACCAACGACGCCTTCTACGCCGAGGTGGCGCCCGAGACCTTTCCGATGGAGGGGCTCATCCGGGCAAGTTGGGATGCCTGGGCGCGCGCCGGCTGCCTGGCGGCGGAGATGGAGGCGGCGACGGTGCTCACCGTCGCCGCGGTGCGCCGGGTGCGGGCGGGGGCCGTGCTCGCGGTCATCGACAGCGCCTCCGAGGGCGTCGCCGGCTTGCCGGATCCAAGCCGCCTGCCCATGGATGCCGCCATCGACACCGCGGTGGGCGGGCTCCGGCGACTCATCGGGCGGGACGGTGCCGGCGGCGGCGGCGGCGGGGCACCGGCCGGCCACTGATCGGTCAGGCCGAGGATCGCCGCGCCGCCACCAGCTGCGGCAACGCCTCGTGGCCGACCACCGCTCCCAGCAGCAGGACCGCGCCCAGCCCCTGGACCAGGTTGAGGTGCTGGCCGGCCAGCAGCACGGCGAAGAAAAGTGCCCAGGCCGGTTCCATGGCCAAGATCAGGGCGGCGCGGGTGGCGCTCATCTTGGCCTGGGCCCAGGCCTGCAGGGGGAAGGCCAGGGCGCTCGCGAAGACCCCGGTGATGACGACGCCGAACCAGACGACACCCGTCGGGCGGGCGATCGAGGGGGCACCGGCCGCCGTGAAGACGACGAAGCACACGGCCATCTGCAGGAACGCGAGATCCATGGAGCGGACGCCCGGGCCGCGGTGCGAGAGCAGCACCACCTGGATCGCGAAGGCGACCGCCCCGAGGACCATGAGCAGGTCGCTCAGCCCCATGTTCACACTGGGATCGCCGCCGGCGAGGAGCCCGGTCCCGATCAGCGCGACGGCCACGGCCACCACGGTCCGCGGGGCGATCTTGGCTCCGAAGAAGTGGTCGATCACCGGCGTGAAGACGACGAAGAGGCCGGTGATCAGCCCGGCGGTGCCGGGGGCGGTCCCCTTGAGGGCATAGGTCTGGAGGGCGTACCCGGCGGCGACGGCCAGGCCGATGACGCTCCCCATGAGGAGCGCGCGCCGGCTGGGGAGACGGCGGGAGAGGAGGAGCAGCACCAGCACCGCCAGGCCGAACCGGAGCGCGAGAAAGGGGGCCACCGGGTAGCCGGTGATCGCGTCCTTGACGACGATGAACGTCCAGCCCCAGACGGCGGTGACGACGGTGAGCACGAGGACGTAGAGCACGGCGCAGCGCATGGTGACGGTCCGGCCCCGCGGCACGTCGCCGGGCGGCGTGCGGGAGCGATCAGCCGGCCGGTGTCGGTTTCGAGTTTTCCGGTGCCGGTTCCGGGCTGTCCGGTACCGGTTCCGGGCTTTCCCGTGCCGGGACGGTGGTCACCGCGGGCGCGATCGCGGCCGGCACGGCTCCGTTGGGCGAGAGGATGCCCCCGTCGATCAAGTCGGGGCGTCCGGCGGGACCCTCCTCCCCGGGCGGCATCGCCGACGGCAGCTGGCTCAGCTCGTCCAGCCGGTAGCCGACGCCGCGGAGGGTGGTGATGCGAACGCGTGCCGCCACCGGCAGCTTCTGGCGCAGCCACGAGATGTGGACATCCACGGTGTTGACGCCGCCGCTGAAGCGGGGGCCCCACACCTGGTCGAGCAGCTCGTGGCGCCGGAAGGCACGCCCCGCGGAGCGAGCCAGGGCCACCAGCAGGTCAAACTCGCGGGGCCGGAGCTCGAGATCCTCACCCCCCACCTGAGCCCGGCGCGCCGGCGGGTCGAGGAACAGGTCGCCGACCTGGACCGTCTCCAGCTGATGGCGGACGCGGGGCTGCCACCGGCGGAGCAGGGAGACGACGTGCGCCTCCACCACCGGGTCGGACTCGACGCTGGCAAGGCAGACGTCGGCACCACAGGTGAGCGCGGCCACCCGGTCGGTCGGCGCCGCATCGGTGACCAGGACGAGCGGCGCCCGGTTGAGCCGGCGCAGCGCCAGGGCGAGTGCGGCCGGGTTTGCCGTATACGCGAGGACCAGGTCCACCTCGGTGGCGTCGAAGCTCTCGGCGGGCCAGCCGGTGGCCCGGCGCACCAGGCATCCATCGACGGCGAGGCGCTCCTCGAGACCGAGGGCGCGCGCCTCGGGCACGTCAATCAGCAGAACCGTGGGCACTGATGAGCCCTCACACCGATCAGGTCAATAGGTCGAGACGTTGAGGTCCCCGATCTGGCCGGTACCCAGGTAGACGGTGCGCTCGCAGAGATTGGTGACCCGGTCGGCGATCCGCTCCAGGTTGTGGGTCGCCCACAGCTGGTAGGTGCAGGGCACGACGGTGTCCGGCTCGGCGGTCATGGTGGCGATCATCTCCCCGTAGATGTCGTCGTACAGGCGGTCGATGGCGTCGTCGTCCCCGACCAGCAGGCGGGCCCCCTCCACGTCGCGGTCGCGAAGCACCCGGACGCCTGCCGAGAGCATCGCCCGGACCAGGACCCCCAGCTGGAGGACGCTGGCCGGCAGGGAGCGCATCGGCGGGCGGCCCAGCATCAGGGCCACCTTGGCGATCCCCTCCGCGTGGTCGCCGATCCGCTCCAGGTCGGAGATGACGTAGAGGACGGCGATGAGGAGGTGGAGCCGGTCCTCGTCGAGCCCGGGGGCCAGCTCGGCGGTGACCCGCTCCTCGATCTGGTAGCGGAGCCGGTTGATCTCGAGGTCGGCCTGGACCACCACGTCGGCGCCCTCCAGGTCGGAGTCGGTGAGGGTTCTCATCGCCTCGGCCAGCTGGGCCTCGACCTTGGCGGCGAGCCGCCAGACGTCCGCCAAGACCTGATCCGCTCCGGATCCCGAGGAATCCGCCGCCGTTAAAGACATCTTAATCCTGCGTTTGCCACTCTTTAACCGAGCCCCCTAACCCAGAAGAGTATGGAGCACCACGTGGACGGCAGCACTGCCAGCTCAACGAGTTCTCAGCGGACCCTCGGCGAGGCGCTCGACGAGGCTCCCCTGAGTCTCTTCCACCTCAAGGCGGCGTTCACCTCCGCCATGGGCTTCTTCACCGACGCGTACGACCTCTTCATCATCGGCGTGGCCCTCGTCCTCATCAAGGGCGAATGGCACCTCTCCGCCGTCCAGACCAGCTTCCTGGGGGGCGCCACGCTCCTCGCCACCCTGGTGGGCGCCCTCGTCTTCGGCCGGATCGCCGACATCGTGGGACGCACCCGGGTGTACGGGCTGGTGGCCGGGATCATGGCCTTTGGCGCGCTCGCCACGGCGCTGGCGCCGGGCTACCTCTGGCTGGTCGCCTTCCGCTTCGTCCTCGGCGTCGGGATCGGCGGCGACTACCCGGTGAGCGCGGTGATGGCGAGTGAATACGCCAACCGCCAGCGCCGGGGGCTGCTGGTCTCCCTGGTCTTCTCCTCCCAGGCAGCCGGGCTGATCATCGGCCCGGTGGTGGCTCTGGCGCTGCTGGCCTCGGGAGTGAACCACGAGGTGGCCTGGCGGCTGATGCTGGGTCTCGGGGCACTGCCGGCGCTCAGCGTCCTCTACCTGCGGATCAAGACGCCGGAGTCGCCGCGCTTCGCCGCGCAGGTCCAGGGCCGCGAGAGCGAGGCCCGCGCCGCCATGGAGAAATACAGCCTTGGCGTGGTGCAGGCCGGCGCGGCAGCCGGCGGCTCGGGGCGCACCAGCCTGCGCACCTTCCTCACCGACCGGAAATCGCTGCTCCTCATCCTCGGCACCGCGGGCTCCTGGTTCCTCCTCGACTACGTCTACTACGGGAACACCATCTCCGCGCCGGTCATCCTCCGGGGGGTGGCGCCCGGGGCCAGCCTTCTCCAGTCGACGGCCTGGACCCTGATGATCTTTGCCCTCTTCGCGGTCCCGGGATATGCCTGTGCCGTCCTCAGCGTCGACCGGGTCGGCCATCGCCGGCTGCAGTGGATCGGGTTCCTGGCCATGGCCGTCTGCTTCGGGCTGATCGGCTTCATCCCCGGACTGACCCACATCATCGTCCCCTTCCTCCTCATCTACGGCATCAGCTACTTCTTCACCGAGTTCGGGCCCAACGTGACCACCTTCCTGATCCCGACCGAGGTGTTCGGGGTCGGAGAGCGGACGACCGGGCACGGCATCGCGGCCGGGGTGGGCAAGCTGGGGGCCTTCCTCGGCGTCTTTCTCTTCCCCGTGCTCAGCTCGGCGCTGGGCCTGGGCGGAGTTCTGATCCTCTGCTCCGGGGTGGGGGTCGCGGGCGCGCTCCTCACCCTGGTGCTCCCGGAGAAGAGCGGCCTGAGCCTCGATGCCGCGCCCCCGGCGGTCACCTCGGTGTACGCCGAGGAGCCGGTCGAGCAGCTCCTCGAGGAGCCGGCGGCGCGGATCTCCGAGGAGCCGGCCGTGCGGGTCCCCGCGGAGCCGGCCGAGCGGGTTCCCGCGGAGTCGGCCGCGTAGATCTGACGGCGGTCAGGCGGGCAGCTCCCCGCGGAGGGGGGCGGCGCGCTGAACCCCCGTAGTTGCGAAGATTCGCCGATGGCCCCTCGCAAGGACGGCTGACCAGGGTGACCGGACTCGAGGCCGGGCTCATCGCCGGTGCCGGCGTGCTCGCCGGCATCGCCAACACCATCGGCGGGGGTGGCTCGCTGCTCAGCTACCCGGTGCTGCTCGGCGTCGGCCTCAATCCGCTCGCCGCCAACGTGACCAACACCGTCGGGCTGGTTCCCGGCCTGCTGACGGGGGCTCACGGGTACCGTGCCGAACTGGTGGGCCAGGGGCGGCGCATCGCCCGCCTGCTGGTGCCGATGGCGATCGGCGGCCTGGCGGGTACCGTGCTCCTGCTCCGGACCTCGCCCGGCGTCTTCACCCGGATCATCCCCTGGCTGATCATCCTCGGCTGCCTCGCCCTCCTCTTCCAATCGCTGCTGGCGCGTCTGATCGGTGCCCATGCGCATGACGCGTCACCGGTCTTCCGCGGGGGGCTGGTGCTCGGCGGGGTGTACGGCGCCTACTTCGGCGCCGCCCTGGGCGTGATGCTCCTCGCCCTCCTCGGCCTCTTCATCGAGGACAGCCTGCAGCGGCTCAATGCGGCCAAGGTGGTCTGCACCACCACCGTCAACGCCATCGCCGCCATCGGCTTCGCCATCTTCGGGCCCGTCCACTGGATGGACGCCCTCGTGCTCGCCGCGGGCGCCGTCGTGGGCGGCGCGCTCGGCGCCATCGCCGGACGGCGCATCCCGCCGCTCGCGCTCCGCTACGGGGTGGCGACGGTGGGGATCGGGCTGGCGGTCAAGCTGCTGGTCGCGCCCTGAGCCCGATCCCAGCCTTGCGAGCATCGCCCCCCCTGCTGATCGGAGCCCACGTGGCGGCACGGGGTGGGATCCACACGGCCGTGGACAACGCCCTGGCGATCGGGGCGGAGGTCATCCAGACCCACCCGACCCCGGCTCAGATGTGGCGGCCGCTCCGCCTCGAGGACGCCGAGCGCGAGCTGTACCTCGCCAAGTACGCGGCCTCCGGGTTGCGGGGCCACTACCTCCACGCCGTCTATCTGATCAACCTGGCCTCGCCCAAGGAGGCGCTCCTCCACTCCTCGGTGACCTCATTGGTCCACTACATGGAGGTGGCGGCCTCCCTCGACGCCGACGGGGTCGTCTTTCACCCCGGGTCCCATCTGGGGGCGGGCTTCGACAGCGTGCTCGCCCAGGTGGCGGCGGCGATCCGGGAGGTGATCGACCGCAGCCCGCCCGGTCGGGCCCGGCTGCTGGTGGAGAACAGCGCCGGCTCGGGAGGATGCGTGGGGCGCAGTTTCGAGGAGGTGGCGCGCATCGTCGAGGCCGCCGCCTCCGACCGGGTCGGGGTCTGCCTCGACACCCAGCACGCCTTCGCGAGCGGCTACGACGTTCGCGACCCGAGCGGGGTGGCGCGAACGCTGGACGACTTCAGCCGCCTGATCGGGTTCCAGCGGCTGGGCCTGGTCCACGCCAACGACTCGGCTCGGGCGCTGGGGAGCAACGCCGACCGCCACGCCAACATCGGGGAGGGGGAGATCGGGGAGGACGGTTTCCGGATCCTGCTCGGCGATCCCCGCATGCGGCGCGTCCCCTGGGTTCTCGAGGTGCCCGGGCCGGAGCGGAAGGGCCCGGACCGAGAGCAGGTGAGCCTCCTGCGGAGGCTGGCCGGAGCCTAGCCCTCCGGGAGCGGGCGCTCACCGGTGGCCTGCCTCAGCCACCTCCTCGAGCGGCGCCAGGGCGCCCCGCGCCCAGATGAATCCGGACACGGCGAGCTGGGCCAGCACGACCATCAAGAGCAGCCCGTCGACGACCCACAGCCCGGTATCCGGCCCGCTGGTGACCGCGGACGTTCCATGGCCGAAGTGGCCGGCGAAGGCCTGGGCGAGGTTGGGCGCATCCACGGCCAGCAGGACGGCGGCGCAGACGCTGAGCACGCCACTCGTGAGGCGATGCCAGCGCGGTCCCCACAGAGTGACCCCCACCGCTCCGAGGATGGCGAGGACGGCCACCAGGACCAGGGGCTGGACGCCGAGGCCGGCCTGGGCGGCGTCCTGGATCCGGGTGAGGCAGGCGGCGTTGACCGACGGAGCCGCACCGGTGGCGAGGGAGAGACCGCTGTAGGAGGCGATGCCACCATAGACACAGGCGGCCGGCAGCGTCCCCAGGCCGGGAAGCCGCTGGAGCTCGGTGATGAAGACGGTCGAGAAGGAGATCCTCACCATGCCGAGGACCAGGCTGCCAAGAGCGGAGAGCAGGAGCAGCAGCGAGACGAGGCGGAGGGCCGGGTCCCGCCGCCGGTTCAGAGCGGACACCGCCTGCCACGATAGCGCCACCGTGGGTCATACTCGGCGGCCGATGGGGTCTCGTCGCAGGGAGGGCTCGATCATCAATCGCCGAGGTCTCGCCGCAGTTGCCGGGCTGTCAGCCCTCATCGTCGGCTGTGGCTACACCGGGCCTTCCGCCACCACCCTGCTGCAGCGCGCCAAGGCGGCCTTCGACCAGACCAGCTCCTTTCACATCCAGCTGACCAGCCAGGACACGGCCGGCACGGGGACCGAGCTGACCGCCGCCGAGGGAGATGCCGTGCGACCCGACGGGTTCACGGGAACGCTGACCGTCGAGGAGGCGGGATTCCCCCTTCAGATCAAGGTCATCTCCGCCGGGGGCAAGTTCTACGTCCAGCTCCCCTTCTCCGATGACTTCGAGACGGCGAACCCGTCGAAGTACGGGTTCGGAGACCCCGGACGGCTGCTGGATCCCAACACCGGCATCTCCACCCTGCTGACCTCGGCCCAGAAGCCAAGCATCGGCTCCTCGGTGCGGCTCAATGGCGAGTCGCTCCAGCAGGTCGATGCCACCCTCCCCGGCAGCCTGCTGGCCGCGCTCCTGGTCGACGCCGACCCCAGCCAGCCCGTCGCCGCCGTCTTCTCCATCGACACCGACAGCTACCAGGTCCGGGAGGTCGATCTGACCGGNNGCGGCGGCGGGTTGAGCGGCCGGGGCGCGGACCGTGACGGGGAACCGGCACCGCGCGGCTCGGGCCGGCGGCTGGGCTTTGCGGCCGCCGGCGTCATGCTGGCGGCGGCCGACACCTACGTGGTGGTGCTCGCCCTGCCGTCGATCATGGGCGACATCGGCCT
>PLOF01000110.1:9089-29491 GCA_003142035.1 Candidatus Dormiibacterota bacterium | reverse complement strand
GTCGGCGGCGTCCAGGAGCTGGGCTCGGTGCTCGGTCCCCTCTATGGGGCCGCGATCCTCACCTTCTCGACGTGGAGGCTGATCTTCTGGCTCAATCTCCCCCTCGCCGCCCTTCTCGGCACCGGTTTCCTGCTCGCCCGGCCGGCGGGGTCGACCCCGACCCGCGCCGGGCCCCGGCGGTCGATCGACCTTCCCGGAGTGCTCCTGCTCGCTGCGGCCCTCGTCGCCGGCGGGCTGGCGGTGGCGGCTCCCGGGCCCCTTGCCGGCAGCGAGGTGTGGGGAGTCCTCTGGGGCCCGCTGATCGGAAGCTCGGACTGGACCACGCCGCTCGCCCTGGTCGCGCTGCTGGCTGCCGTCCTCTCCCTCGCGTGGGGGTTGTCGGGGGCGGGGGACGCGCCCCGACTGCTCCGCCTGCGACGCGTCCCCCAGATCTGGGGGCAGGTCGACGGCCCGGGCGGTGCCCTGCTCGCCCTGGTGCTCGCCTTCGTGGTGATCAGTTTCTCCACCGCCGACCCGAGCCAGGGCCTGGTGGCGCCGGCAGCCGCGGTGCTGCTGCCCGCCGCCCTGGTGGCGGCCATCGCCCTCGCCATCCGCGAGACCCGAGCCCCCGCCGCGCTGGTGCCGCTCCGCCAGCTCCGGGACCCCGCCGCCGCCGGCGCCCTGCTCTGCAACCTGGCGATCGGCGCCGGTCTGATGGCGGCGCTGGTCGACATCCCCATCTTTGCCCGGGCCACGGCGTACGGCTCCCAGCTCGGCGCCGCCCTGGTGCTGCTCCGGCTGCTGGCCGCGGTGCCGGTGGGAGCGGTGCTCGGGGGCTTCCTCTGCGAACGGCTCGGCTACCGGGTGACCACGCTGCTCGGGATGGCCCTGACCACCGCCATGTTTGTGCTGATGGGCGGGTGGACCGCGGGCTCCCTGGGCTCCGGCCTCCGCCTCAGCGACCCGGTGCTGGTGGGCTGCGGTCTCGGCTTCGGCCTCGCCATCGCCCCCATCAACGCGGCCATCCTCGGGGCCGTCGCCGCTGCCCGGCACGGGCTTGCCGCCGCCCTGGTGGTGGTGGCCCGCATGGTCGGGATGCTGGTCGGAATCTCCCTGCTCACCGCGATCGGTCTGCACCGCTACTACCAGGAGGCAGCCACCATCCCGTCGCCCGCCGTCCTCTGCCCCGGGCACCCGCTCAGCTGCGCCGCCTACAACGCCCTCTCCCAGCACGCGCTCCTCGATGAGCTGCGCACCGTCTTCCTGGCAGCGGCGGTCTGCACCGCTGCGGCCGGACTGATCGGAGCGGCCATGCTCCGGCGCCACCGTGAGAGCGACCCGGGTGCGATGGCGGCCGCGCTCGGCGCCTGAGACCCTCGTACCATGCGGTGCATGCCTGCAACCGCCCTCGCCCTCGCCGACTTCGACCGGTGCCTCGACGCCTTCACCCTCCTCGTCGAGGGCGTGCGCCCCGAGCAGTGGCACGCCCCCACCCCCTGCGCCGAGTGGGACGTTCGCCAGTTGATGGACCACGTGACCACCGGAAACCGGATGTTCGCCGCCCTCGCCGAGGGTGCGCGCCCCGAGGGAATGCCGGGCATGCTCGAGCTCAGAGCCCGGGTCGCGCCGGGACCGGATGAGGACCCGGTCGAGGCCTTTCGCGAATCGGGCCGCCAGCTCCTCGAGGTCTTCTCCGACCCCGACTTCCCGGACGGCACGTATGTGACGCCCATCGGCGAACGGAGCGGCGACT
The DNA here is from genome assembly GCA_003142035.1 of Candidatus Dormiibacterota bacterium. GTDB lineage: Bacteria > Chloroflexota > Dormibacteria > Aeolococcales > Aeolococcaceae > Changshengia. The sequence continues at coordinate 27,759 of PLOF01000110.1, read as the reverse complement.
TCATGATCCAGATGCGCATCACGGAGACGCTGATCCACGGCTGGGACCTCGCCCGGGCCACGGGCCAGACCCCGGCCTTCCCCGAGGCCATCGCCGAGCAGACCCTCGCCGGCATGCGGCTGACCCTCGCCGGCCGTCCCCGCGACCCCCGCGGGTTCGGGACGGAGCAGCCGGTACCCGCGGACGCCCCGGCGCTCGATCGCCTCGCCGGATTCGTGGGCCGGACCGTCTGACCTCAGGCGTCCGGGCATCTGTTCGAGGGGGTTCGGCTGATCCGGGCGGGGGCGCCGCCGGCCGCCGGCAGCTGACGCCTCTACACTCCAGCCTCATGCCGGCCCGTCTGCGCCCCGTGCCCCCTCGGCTCGATCTCCCGCGACTCCTGGAGGTGATCCGGCTCTCCGCCGACGAGTTGGGGATCGAGGTCTTCCTGGTCGGGGGATTCGTCCGGGACCAGCTGCTCGCCCGCGAGAGCAAGGACATCGACATGGTGGTGGTGGGGGCCGACGGGGTGCCCCTCCTGGAGCGGGTGGCGGCGCAGCTCGGCTGGGCACGCCCCGCCGTCTTTGAGCGCTTCGCCACGGCGCAGATCCGTGGCGGCGAGTTCATCGTCGAGGTGGTCCAGGCGCGTGCCGAGCGCTACGACCCGGAGTCCCGGAAGCCGGACGTCCGCCCGGGGAGCCTGGAGGACGACATCGTGCGCCGGGACTTCACCATCAACGCGCTGGCGCAGACCCTCGACGGCCGGGTGCTGGACCTCACCGGCCAGGGGCTGGACGACCTCCGGGACGGCATCCTCCGCACCCCGCTCGACCCCGCCGACACCTTTTCCGAGGACCCGCTGCGGATGTTCCGGGCGGCCAGGTTTGTCGCTCAGCTCGGCTTCCGGCTGGCCGGCGGCCTCGAGGAGGCGATGCGGGCGATGGCCCATCGTGCGTCCATCCTCTCCGGGGAGCGGGTACGCGACGAGCTGAGCCGCCTGCTGGTGGCCCGCCACCCAGGTGAGGGACTGGAGGTGCTCCGGAGGAGCGGCCTCCTCGCCGTGTCGCTTCCGGAGCTGCTCCCGATGGTGGGGGTGGAGCAGGGGGGATGGCACCGCTACGACGTCTGGGAGCACAGCGTTCGCGCCGTGGAGCTGGCGCCTGAGGACCTGGTGACCCGACTCGGCTGCCTCTTCCACGACTCGGGCAAGCCCTCGACCCACGCCCTCGCCCCCGACGGGCGGCACACCTTCTACGACCACCCGCGGGCGGGAGCCCAGATCGCGACGGCGGTGATGACCCGGCTCCGCTTCAGCGGGGAGGAGATCGATCAGGTGGGCACCCTGGTCCTCCACCACATGTGGCCGATCCAGTACCGGCCGGCGGAGGTGGGGGACGGCGCGGTGCGCCGTTTCATCCGCAGCGTCGGAGAGCTGCGAGCGCGCCTGCTCGACCTGGCGCGAGCCGACACCCACGCCTCCGCCTACCCGGACGTGGAGGCGATCGACGAGCTGGAGCAGCGAGCCGCCCGCCTGGACGCCGGCAGCCAGGTGTCACGCCTGCGACCGCCCCTCGACGGCCACGAGCTGATGCGCCTGGCCGGGCGCGCCCCCGGGCCGTGGGTGGGCCGGGCGCAGAAGGCGTTGATCGACGCCATCCTGGACGGTGAGATCCCCGGCGACGACCCGGTCGCGGCGCGCGGGTTCGTGGAGGGCCATCCCGAGCTGCTGGGCGGCTGAACCGCGGCAATCGTCCCCCAGGGAGATGGCGCCCGGGGAGGGGGTGGACGGCGCGTAGAATCGGTCGTCCATGTTCAGCAGGCTGCGCTGGTTCAAGAACCTCTTCCACGACCTTCCCCGGCAGATCAGGCTCGCCTACTGCCTGATCCGCGATCCGCGCGTGCCCATCGCCCCCAAGGCGGGCGTCCTCGCCGCCCTCGGCCTGGTCGTCACCCCCGTCGTCAACCTGCCCGAGGAGATCCCGCTGGTGGGCGAGCTGGACTCGCTCGCCGTGGCCATGGTCGCCCTCCGGGTCTTCATCGCCGTCTGCCCACCCGAGGTGGTTGCCGAGCAGGAGCGACTCATCGCCGAGCGGCGGAGCCGCTTCGACGACGACATCCGTGCCGGGGAGCGGCTGGCCATGCGGATCTGGCACAAGCTGCGGCCTGAGCCGGACCACTCGGCCGGGACAGTCCGGACCATCGAACTCGAAACAGAGACAGAGACAGAGAAGAATGGCGCCGAGGAGGCGCTTGCACGAAGGGGCGCGGTCGCATGAAGGTCTATTTCCTCAAGGAGGTCGCCGGGACGGCCCACGCCGGAGAGGTGAAGGAGGTCGCACCGGGCTTTGCCCGCAACTTCCTGCTCCCTCAGGGACTGGCGGTGCTCGCCGACGACAAGATGGTGGAGCAGATCCGCCAGCGCGAGGAGGCGACTCGCCGCCGCGCCGAGAAGGCGCTGCAGGACGCGCGCGAGGTGAGCGCCCGGCTGCGCAAGCTCACCGTCACCATCTACGCCAAGACCGGCGAGGCGGGACGGCTGTTCGGCTCGGTGACCAACGCCGACATCGCTCAGCAGCTCAAGCGAGAGGCCGGCCTCGAGATCGACAAACGCAAGATCGCGGTCGAGCCGCCGATCAAGTCCCTGGGCCCCCACGAGGTGGAGATCGAGCTCCACCCTGAGGTCACCGAAACCCTCCGGATCGTCGTCGCCGCGAAGTGAGCACGCCTCCGCAGGAATTGCGGGGGCCGGCGGCGCTCGGGCCGGCCGTGCCGGCGGGGCGCGTCCTGCCCCATGACCTCGATGCCGAACAGGCGGTGCTCGGCTGCCTGCTGATCGACGCCGACGCCATCCTGGCGGTGCGTGACTTCCTGAATCCGGGCGACTTTTACGCGGAGCGCCACGGCCACATCTTCCGCGCCGCGCTGGCGCTCTCCGATCGCGGTGAACCCGTCGACGTCCTGACCCTCAAGGTGCAGCTGGAACGCGACGGCAGCCTGGCACGGAGTGGCGGGATCGAGTACCTGGCGGAGCTGAGCCAGAAGATGCCCACCGCCGCGTCGGTGCCGCACTACGCCCAGATGGTGGTGGACCACTCGATGCGCCGCCGCCTCATCGCCGCGGCCGGGGAGATGGCTCAGCTCGGCTTCGACTCCGGTCAGAGAACCGACGACATTCTCGATACCGCGGAGAGGCGGATCTTCTCCATCGCCGACTCCCGGCGGAACCTGGAGATCAGCCACATCGCCCAGATGCTCACGGAGACCTGGGAGCTGATGGAGAGCCGCGCCCAGAGCCGGCAGATCGTCCACGGCGTGCCCACCAACTACAGCCGGCTGGATGCCGTGACGCAGGGCCTCCAGCCCGGCGAGCTGATCATCCTGGCGGCCAGGCCGTCCGTCGGAAAGACGTCGTTCGCGCTCAACATCGCCCGCAACGCGGCCGTGCTCGCCGAGCGGCGGGTGGTGATCTTCTCCCTGGAGATGAGCAAGCAGGCACTGGTGCAACGGCTCATCTGCAGCGAGGCCAAGGTCGACGCCTACCTGATCAGCACCGGCCAGGCGGACGCGCACGCCTTCGAGCGGATCGCGGGCGCCATGGACCGGCTCTCCCAGGCCAACATCTGGATCGACGACACCCCGGCGCTCCCGATCAGCGAGCTGCGCGCCCGGGCCCGGCGGATGAGGGCGCAGCAGAAGGTCGACCTGGTGGTGGTCGACTACCTCCAGCTGATGCGCGGCGGTCGCCAGGACTCGCGCGTCCAGGAGGTGTCGGAGATCTCGAGCGGGCTCAAGACGATCGCCAAGGAGCTCAACGTCCCGGTTCTCGCCCTCTCCCAGCTCTCCCGCGAGTCGGAGCGCCGTGAGAACCGCAAACCACAGCTGAGCGACCTGCGCGACAGCGGCTGCCTCACCGGGGAGAGCCGGGTGTGGCTGGCCGGGGAGGGCCGGCCCGTCCCGATTCGCGACCTGGTCGGTCGCCGCGACTTCGAGGTGCTGGCGCTCAACCCGGAGACCTGGCAGCTCGAACCGCGACGGGCGGTCCGGGCATTCCATTCGGGGGTCAAGCCGGTGTTCCGTCTGGAGCTCAGCTCTGGCCGCACCATCCGGGCCTCGGCCAACCATCGATTCCTCACCGTGGAGGGGTGGCGGCGTCTCGACAAGCTCGCCCCGGGAACCCACCTGGCCACGCCGCGATGGCTGCCGAGCGGAGACCACGCCACCGTGACCGACGATGAGCTCGGCATGAGACACCGCGAGGAGAGCTTCTTCTCACGCGACCTGAGCCGCGAGCAAACCCAGGAGCTGGCGATCACGATGAAGAGCGACGAGCTGCTGCGTCTTTCGGAGAGCGCCGTCCACTGGGACCCCGTCAGCGCCGTGATGGCCGACGGATCCGAAGACGTATTTGACATCACCGTCGAAGGCTTGCACAGTTTTGTAGCAGAGGACATCGTTGTCCATAACTCAATCGAGCAGGATGCGGACGTCGTGCTGTTCCTCTACCGTCCGGGAATGCACAAGGACGACATCGACAAGTCGGTGACCGAGTTGCTGGTGGAGAAGAACCGGAACGGACCGACCACCAAGATCGACCTCCACTTCCAGGCCAATCAGATGGTCTTCTACGAGCCGTCTCGGGAGTAGAGGAAGGGCAGACCGGCGCACCGACGCTCTGGCGCCGGCCGGCTGGAAGCCCGCAACTTCTCACCCCTGCCGTCACATCCATTCGCTCCGGGCGCGTGTACACTCGGCCGGGCAATGACCGGCCAGCTCGCCGACTTCCTCGCCACCCACTCCGAGCGCGTCGCCGAGATCTGGGCTCAGCTCCAGGGGAGCGCGCCCGAGCCAGGGACAGGTGGTGGAACCCAAGGCCCGCGCCAGTTCCTGAGCGCCGCCCTGGTGGCCCTCTCCGCGGACGACCTGGGGCCGCTGATGGCCTTCTACGACGTCGACATCGACAGGGCTTTCGAGCTGGACAAGCACCTCGAGAAGGCGCTCCTCCACCTCGCCGCGCTCCGGCCGGCAACGGCCAGGGCGGCGATCGAGGCGGGACTCGACGCAGCGTCCCAGCTCTCCCTCGCCCTGGACGCCGCCGAGGACCTGGCCATCATCGCCACCCGGCTGAGCGTGACGGTGGCCCGGCGGCTCTCCCAGCAGGTCTCGGCGATGGCCACGGCGAGCAGCGCCCGGGGAACCTCGCTCTCCATCACCATGCACGAGTTGCGCCGGCCGCTCACCATCCTCAACAGCTATGGCCAGCTGCTCTCGACCGGGATGCTCGGCCCGATGCCGGACACCGCGACAGTGGCCCTTGAGGGGATCACGGCGAGCACCGAGATGATGGTGCGGATGGTGAACGCACTCGCCGAGCTCTCCCGGTTGGAGGACCCTGAGGACAGGCTGACCATCGAGCCGATCGGCCTCACCGACCTGGTCGCCGGGGCCATCGAGACGGTGGGGATGGAGGCCAAGCTGCGGGACTGCACGGTGATGCAGGAGGTGGCGCAGGACGTCTCCTTCCGGGGCGATCGCCGGCGGCTGGTGCTCGCCCTGACCAACATCCTGGGCAACGCCGTCAAGCATGCCCCCAACGGCTCGACCATCACGATCCGGGGCTGGGAGCAGGGGGAGAAGATTCACATCGCGGTCCGCGACCAGGGACCGGGCTTCCCCCCCGAGGAAGCTGACAGGCTCTTCGACAAGTACTACCGGTCGGTGGCGGAGCGCCACCGCAAGGTTCCGGGTAGCGGCCTCGGCCTCTACATCGTCAAGACCGTGGCCCAGCGCCACGGCGGTAGCGTGTGCGCCCGATCGGAGTTGGGCAAGGGAGCGGAGTTCGAGATGATCGTCCCCAAGGGCGAGCGGCGCTGATGGCCGGGAGCGTTCCTCCTGCCTCTCGCCGCGAACGCGACTCGATGGGCGAGCTGGAGGTCCCGGCCGGCGCCTACTACGGCGCCAGCACGATGCGGGCCAAGCTCAACTTCCCGATCAGCCCGCTGCGCCTCCCCCGCGACTTCATCCGAGCTCTCGGTCTGGTCAAGCGTCAGGCCGCGCTCGTCAACACTGAGCTGGGGCTGCTCGACCGCCGCCTGAGCGAGGCGATCGCGCAGGCCGCCGAGGAGGTGGCGGCCGGCAGGTTCGACGACCAGTTCGTGGTCGACGTCTTCCAGACCGGCAGCGGCACCTCCACCAACATGAATGCCAACGAGGTCATCGGCAACCGGGCGATCGAGCTGCTGGGAGGCACGCTGGGAACCCGCACGCCGGTCCACCCCAATGACCACGTCAACCTCTGCCAGTCGTCCAACGACGTCATCCCCACCGCGATCCATGTCGCTGGAGCGGTCACACTGTCGCGCGACCTCCTCCCCGCCCTCGAGATCCTGGAAGCCTCGCTCCGCGCCAAGAGCCGGGAGCTGTGGCCGATCGTGAAGACCGGCCGCACCCACCTCCAGGACGCCACCCCGATCCGGCTGGGCCAGGAATTCCTCGGCTGGGCGGGACAGGTGGAGCGAGCCGGGCGCCGCTGCCGCCAGGCACTCGACGAGCTCTGCGAGCTCGCCCTGGGGGGGACCGCGGTCGGCACCGGGGTCAACTCCCATCCCGAGTTCGCCGGACGGGTGATCGCCGGGCTCGCCGCGAGCTGTGGACTCCCCTTCCGGGAGTCCGACAACCACTTCCAGGCCCAGGGGACCCTGGACGGCGTCGTCGCCGCCCATGGCGCCCTGCGCAGCGTCGCCGTCTCCCTCTACGTGATCGCCGCCGACATCCGCCTGCTCGCCTGCGGCCCCCGCGCCGGGATCGGCGAGATCGCCCTCCCCGAGGTGCAGCCCGGGTCGTCGATCATGCCCGGAAAGATCAACCCGGTCATCGCCGAGTCGCTCACCATGGTGGCCGCACAGGTGGTGGGCAACGACGCCACCATCGCCTTCGCGGGCGCGGCCGGCTCCCTGCTCGAGCTCAACGTGATGATGCCGGTGGCCGCCTACGATCTCCTGGAGTCGATCGCCATCCTGGCCACCGCGGCCGCCAACTTCGCCACCCAGGCGGTGGACGGCATCACGTCGACCGGGAACGGCCCCCGGCTCGTGGAGCGGGGCCTCATGACCTGCACCGGGCTCGCTCCCCGGATCGGCTATGACAGCGCCGCCCGCATCGCCAAGGAGGCGTTCTCGAGCGGCCGCACGGTGCGCGAGGTCGCCCGCGAGCAGACCTCCCTCACCGAGGAGGAGCTGGACGAGCTGCTCGACCCGGAGGCGATGACGGAGCCGTCCACGGGCCGGATCGGAGCCGGAGGGTAACCGGCCGCGGCGGCGCGGCTCCCTTCACTCAGGACACCACGCGGGCACGCCAGGGGTCAGGCTCGACCGCCTCGCGGGTCGGCGCCACCCGGCCGAGCCAGGTCGGCCTGGATCTGGGCCTCCAGCTCCGGACGGTCCCAGAGGAGGACGCCGGACGCGGTTGCCAGGGCGCGAGCCTCGTCGTTGAACGTCGAGGTGCTGACCACCATGCCACCGACCTGCGAGCAGCCGAGCCGGCCGAGGGTGCCGGTGTGGTAATCGACCGCGGCGACGATGGCGCGGATGACCTCCGGCCCGAGCGCGGCGTTCCAGCGCCTGACCTGGACGACCACACCCTGCTGACCCCTGCAAATGAGGAGGACAGAGGCCACCTCGCCACGGCTCGGCACCGGCCACACCGTGTACCCACGGCGTCCAAAGAGTCCGGTCAGGTGTCGCTCGATCTCGTCGCTCGTCATGACGGTGAGGTTCGGGGCCCAGCGCGGGGCAGGCGGGATGCGGGCCGCCGGGGCACCCGGCTCGCTCGGATCCGCGGGCGGCGTGTCGACCGGCCGGCCCCGGCGCCACCTGTCGAATGGCGAGGAGCGGGAGATGCCCTGACCGTTCCGACTGATCTGCACGTCAATGACTCCGGATGACCAGCCCCAGCCCGGAGCTGGACGCCACCGCTACCGCATCACCATAGGCCGGTCCTCGTTTTGCACCTGCGACAAGGAGGTGACAGAACCGCCGCACCGATTGACGGGTCAGTTCACTCCCGTGAGACGGCGCAGGTCCCGCAGAGTCCGGGGAGGAGGAGGGGGTGCTGGCCGAGCACGAACCCCGTCTCACGGCGCAGGCCGGCGGCGAGTGCGTGAACGGCCCGGATGCTCACATCTTCGGTGGCGCCGCAGCGCGTGCAGACAGCATGGTGGTGGGCGACGTCCTGGATCTCGAAGCGGGAGACTCCGTCTCCGAGCCGCACCTGCTCCAGCAGCCCGGCCTCGGTGAGGTCGGCCAGCACCCGGTACACGGTGGACCGGTCCATCTCCCCGCTCCCCTCGCGGAGCCGCAGCCAGACGTCCTCGGCGCTCAGATGGGCGCCTGCGGTACGCGCGACGACGGCGAGGACGGCGAGGCGCTGGGGCGTGGCCCGGAGCCCTGCGGCGCGGATCGTCTCCCGGGCCGCCGCGTCCCCGTTTCGCGGCGCTTTCGAGGTGGGCGACCTCATTGGCGCAGTGTACCTGCCCCAACGGGGCATGCCGGCGGGACCCCCGGCACGCGGCGCCGCGGTCCCGGGAGTGCAAACTTGAAGGTGGAGCCCACACCCAGGAGTACTGACGTGTCTGAGCACGTGCGCGCCACTCTCCCCAGCCCGCCCGAGCACGCCACTCTCGACCTGCCCACGCGCGAGAAGCTGATCGTCATGGTGGCGGTCCTTCTCGGCCTCTTCCTCGGCGCCCTTGACCAGACCATCGTCGGCGTCGCCCTGCCCCGGATCGTGAGTGACCTCAAGGGCAGCGACCTCTACACCTGGGTGGTCACCGCCTACCTGCTCACCAGCACGATCACGGTTCCGATCTACGGCAAGCTGGGCGATGTCTTCGGAAGGCAGCGGATGCTGATCGTGGGCATCGTCATCTTCCTGGCCGGGTCGGCCCTCTCCGGACTCTCCCAGAGCATGGGCGAGCTGATCGTCTTCCGGGGCCTGCAGGGATGCGGGGCCGGGGCGCTCTTCCCCATCGCCCTCGCCGTGATCGGCGACCTCTTCACGCCCCGCGAGCGCGGCCGGTACCAGGGGCTGTTCGGCGCCGTCTTTGGCCTCAGCTTCATCGTCGGCCCGTTCCTCGGCGGGATCATCACCGACGACATCAGCTGGCACTGGATCTTCTACGTCAACCTGCCGGTCGGGATCGTGGCCCTCTACGCCATCTCCACGCGCCTCCCCAACATCAAGACCACGACGGCCCGACTGCGCGATCTCGACTTCTCCGGCATCGCCATCTTCACGGTCGGGGTGGTGCCCATCCTCCTCGGCCTCACATTCAAGGGGCTGACCGACGCATCCGGCAACCTCTACGGGTGGACCTCCTGGCAGGTTGGCGGGTTGCTCCTCGCCGGGCTGGCGATCATGGCGGCCTTCGTCGTCAACGAGTCACGCGTCCGGCAACCGATCATCCCGCTCGACCTCTTCTCCACCCGGACGCTGGCCGCCACCAACGTCGCCGTCTTCATGGTCTCGTCGTGCATGTTCGCGGCGGTCATCTTCATCCCCCTCTACTACCAGGTGGTCAAGGGAGTGAGCGCCACCGCCTCCGGGTACTCGATGTGGCCGCTCCTGCTGGGGCTCATCGGCACCAGCGTCGGTGCCGGCTTTTACCTGACCCGGACGGGCCGGTACAAGGCGCTGCTCCTGATCGGGCTCGGCGTCCTGATCGTCGGCAGCTTCCTGCTGACCCACCTGAGCCCGACCACGGCGACCCCGACCCTATGGCTCTGGCTGGCACTGACCGGTCTGGGCATCGGTCCCTCGATGTCCGTCTTCACCGTGGTGATCCAGAACGCGGCACCACGGGAGCGGTTGGGCACGGCGACCAGCACCCTCGCCTTTCTTCGCCAGGTCGGCGGGATGGTCGGGCTGGCGGTCGCCGGCACCGTCTTCACCCAGGGGCTCTCCACGCAGATGCCCAAGCAGCTGAGCGCCGCCCACCTCCCGAGCCAGCTGACCGCCCACATCTCGGGCGGAGCCTTCTCGGAGAACAACATCGCCTCGGTGGGCAACCTGGGCCAGACCATCCTGCAGGCGGTGCCGGTGGCGGCGCGCGCCGAGGTGCGTCCCTATCTCCCCCAGATCGTCGGTGCCCTTCACAATGCCATGTCCCTGGCGCTCGGCGGCGTCTTCTGGGTGGCCGTGGTCGGAGCGATCCTCGGCTTCCTCGCCACGCTCCTGATGCGCGAGCTCCCACTGCAGAGCGGTCACCGGCAGGAGCGGGAAGCGGAGCGTGAGACGGAGAAGGAGGAGCCGGAGATGGCCGCCCTGGCGTGAGCCCGGCCGGCGACATCTGAGGCCTCCTTCCCCTTCAGCCAGGTACCAGGCTGAGGGCCGCCGCCATGCTCTCCGCCGTGGCGAAGGGACGCCACCGGGGCTCCGTCCACGTGCGACCTCTGCGTAGCCAGATCCCCGGGATACCCATCTCCACGGCGGCGGCGATGTCCGCCTCGGGGCTGTCGCCCACCAGCCACGCGGTGTCGATCTCGCAGCCCGCCTGCCGGGCCGCGGCCTCGAAGATGCGGCGATCCGGCTTGCTGACCCCCAGCACGTCGGAGATGACCACGACGTCCACCAGCGGAAGCAGCCCGCATCGCTCCACCTTGACCTGCTGCGAGGGAGGTCCGTTGGTGACGATGGCGACCCTCCAGCCGCCACGACGCAGACCGGCCAGCCGCCGCCCAACCTCGGGGTCGACGGCCGGCACGAAGGCCGGGTATTCGCTGCGGTATCGCTCGACGAGCTCCGTCACCGGGGCATCGATGCCCCACCGAGCCCGGACCTCGTCGAAGATCGGCTCTCGAGCGCGCATCCCGTCGTGGTCGATGCTCACCAGCCATTCGACCTCCTCGGGTCCGCCGCCGAGGGCTGCCACATAGTGCTCGGCCCAGGCACGGAAGCCGGCCGCCCGGTCGATCAGGGTGTTGTCCAGGTCGCAGAAGAGGAGAGGGGGAGGCACGACCCGGTGATTATGGGTGAGGGCACGCCAGCCTTCGCCGCGGCGGTCACCGCGCGTAGCCTTGAATGGTGCATCGCGGATTTGGTGATCCGGTCGGAGGTGACGAGATGCGACCCCTTCGCTACTCCATCAACGTCACCTTGGACGGGTGCTGCGACCATCGTGCAATCCCCGCGGATGAAGACGTGCATCGTCACGCGGCCGAGAACCTCAACCAGGCCGATGCCCTTCTCTTTGGCCGGGTGACGTACGAAATGATGGAAGCAGCGTGGCGGACGACGGCGCCGCCGGGAGCGAGACCTGAGTGGATGGAACCCTTCGCGCAGACCATCAACGCGGCCAAGAAGTACGTCGTGTCGAGCACCCTGGAGCAGGTCGATTGGAACGCGGAACTCGTGCGCGGGGATCTGGGCAAGGCCGTTCAGCAACTCAAGCGGGAGCAGGGCAAGGGACTGCTCGTGGGAGGTGTGAAGCTTCCCCTGGCGTTGACGGAGTTGGGATTGATCGATGAGTACGAGTTCGTGGTGCATCCCCGGCTCGCGGGCCACGGGCCGATGTTGTTCGCGGGGCTGTCGAAGCACGTCGACCTGAAGCTCGTGAGCCGGCTGGAGTTCGGCTCGGGGGCAGTGGCGATGCGGTACGAGCCGAGAAGGTAGCCACCGGGCTTGCCAGCCCGAGAGGTCCGCTAAGGAGGCGGGGGGAGGCCGCCTCCTAGCGGACTGTCTCGGCTATCGGCCGACCCGAGCCGGTTGCCTGCCCGAGGGAAGGGCAACAGCACGGCAAACCGGGTGCAGCAGCAGGACCAGGGCCGCAAGCGGCACCAGGAAGAGCGGGATGAAGGGGAGCGTGGGGGCCAGGAAGCCGGGAGCGGCAATGACGCCGTGCTTGGCGGAGACCAGCGCCCCGCCGGGCCTCCACACCGCCTCATAGGTGACGACGGCGGCCGCCAGGATCACTCCCGCCTGGAGCGCGACCGCCACGCAGTACGCCCACACGCACTGCCCGAGCTTGATGCTGACCGCCACCCAGAAGGCGGCCGCGCCCCCGACCAGGAGCAGCCAGAGCAGCAGCGCAGCTCCGGAGAGGGCCCAGTCTGCGGTCGGGGCGCTGCCCGCGCCCGCGATTGCCATGCCGACCAGGAGACCCCCACCGGCGGGAACGAGGTAGGCCTCGAGCCGCAGCAGGCGACGCGCCAGTGCGAGCTGGCGAGGATCGGACTCTTCCGGCACCCTCCAGATGGACCCCCCTTGCTCGGGGCGCCGGTATGCAGCACGCTCTGGCACGGACATCGCGCCCCGATTAGACCCGCCCCGCGGAGCCCTGTAATCAGGGTTTTCCCTCGATCTTGGAGGGGCTTCCCCGGAGAGCCAGCCGTCTAGACGCGGGCCAGACCGAGGGCGGTGAGGACGTCGGCCACGCCCCCCTCCCGAGCCACGGGGCAGGTGCAGGCAGCGTGGATCAGCACCTCCGGCAGGGCACCCTCCACCGCCACACCGAATCCGACAGCCTCGAGCATGTCGACGTCGTTGGGGGCGTCTCCGATGGCGACGGCCCGGGAGAGGTCGACGCCGAGCTCCTTGGCCAGCAGGCGCATCGCCGGGCCCTTGCCGGCCCGCGGACTCGCCACCTCGATGAACTGGGGGTACGACGGAGTCACCCGGGCCCGGGCGCCCAGCGCCTCGTTCATCACCACCCGGCAGCGGACCGCCTCGTCGCCATCGAGGATGACGATGACGACCTTGACGGTGCCGCCGGCGACGGCCTGGGTGAGGTCGTCGACAAACTCGATGGGGACGGCCCCGACGTGGGCGTAGAGGCGGGCCTCGGCACGATCCTCCTCGCAGAGAAGGTTGTCGTCCACGTAGGCCTGCCGGTGCCAGCCGTGCTCACGCGCGATGGCGATCACCAGCTGCGACGTGGCCGCGTCCAGCACCTCGGTGGCAATGACCCTGCCGTAAACGAGGCCCTCGCCGGGATCGGGATCGGGCATGGCCTGGATCAGGGCCCCCTGGTAGCAGGCGAGCGGAGCCCGGACCCCGAGGCGGCGCGCCCACGGCAGGGCGGAGCGGTACATCCGCCCCGTCGCGATCACCACCGGCACCTGCTCTCCCGCCTCGCGCACCGCGGCCTCGATCCGTGGATGGAGCTGCTGTTCGAAGTCGAGGCAGGTCCCGTCGAGGTCCAGGGCCACCATCTCGACCCGCTCGGGGAGGACCGCGCGGGCGAGGGGGGGCGGAGTGGCGGATGCGGTCATCTGGGCACCTCGGCGACCTCGGGATTGACGCAGTGAACGGGCAGGCGCCCCGCCAGCACGGCCAGGGCGTTGTCGGCGGTGAGCGCGGCCATCGCCGAACGGGTGCTCACCGTGGCGCTGCCCAGGTGGGGCGAGAGCACCGCGTTGCGGCACGCGGCCAGGCCCGGCGCCATCCGCGGCTCGTCCTCGTAGACGTCCAGCCCGCAGCCGGCGATCCAGCCCTCCCGGAGCGCCCGGACCAGTGCCGGCTCGTCGACGACCGGGCCCCGTGCGGCGTTGATCAGGATGGCGGTGGGCTTCATCCGGCGCAGCGCCGCCTCCCCGATGAGGTGCCGGGTCTGCTCGGTGAGCGGGATGTGCAGGGAGACCACGTCGCTCTCGGCGAGGAGGCGGTCGAGGTCGTCGAAGATCTCGACCGAACCGGCCAGGTCGTCGGGCACCCGCACGCCGCGGTGGCCGTACGCGGCCACCCGCATCCCGAAGCCGCGAGCGCGCCGGGCCACGGCCTGCCCGATCCGGCCGAAGCCGACGATCCCGAGCAGGGCAGCCCGCAGCTCCGTCCCCAGCAGGTAATCCGGCTCCCAGCCGTGGAACTCGCCGGCACGCATGGCCGCGTCGCCCTCGACGATCCGCCGTGCCGCCGCGAGCAGCAGGGCCATGGTGAGGTCGGCGGTGGCGTCGGTCAGCACGCCCGGGGTGTGGCCGACGGCGATTCCCCGCCGGGTGGCGGCGGCGACGTCCACATTGTTGTACCCGACCGCGTAGACGCAGACCCCGCGAAGGGTGGGCATCCCGGCGTCGAGGACGCCCGCATCGACCACGTCGACGAGCTGCGGGCAGAGGACGTCGACGGGATCGGCGCGGAGCGCGGCGCACAGCTCGGCGTGGGCGGGAACCCGGCCCAGGACCCGGAGCGAGGCGGTCCGGGAGATCTGCTCGGCGAAGGGATCGGGGAGCGGGAGCGTGCAGAGGACCGCCGGCATCCCCGTCATCCTACGGCCCGCCCGGTCATCGCCGCAGCGGCCGCAGGACCCGAGAATCAGGGGCCGGGAGAGGTCGCGAGCGGGACCGTGAGCTGCCGTGGGCCGCCCTCCTGGACGGTTCGCATCGTGACCGAAATGCACCGATCCGTCCCGTGAGAGTCCCAGGAGGGCGTCGCTCGCGTAGACTGAGGCTCAAGTTTGCGTTCCTCCAGTACGATGCGGTCGCGAAGGCCGCCGGTCCTCAGACCCCGACCCACTCCTGTCGCAGCGGAAGAGGACCGAGATCTCTACTCTCCCCAGAGCTTCGAAAGCCTTGGCCTGAGTGCAGCGATGCTGCGCACGGTCGCCGAGCTGGGCTTCGATCAGACGACGCCGATCCAGACCGGCGCCATCCCGCCGGCGCTGCTCGGCAGCGACGTGATCGGGCAGGCCCACACCGGAAGCGGTAAGACAGCGGCCTTCGGGATCCCCATGGTGGAGCGCCTCGACCCGGACTCCGACACCCTGCAGGCACTCGTCCTCTGCCCCACCCGTGAGCTGGCGGTGCAGGTTCACGACGACCTGGCCCGGCTGTCGGCGGGGCGGCTGCGCGCGCTGGCCATCTACGGCGGCGACTCGATGTCACGCCAGCTCGACGGCATGCGCCAGCACCCACACATCGTGGTGGCGACCCCGGGCCGGCTGCGCGATCACCTGCAGCGCCGGTCGATCTCGCTGAGCGGCATCCGGATCGCGGTGCTCGACGAGGCCGACCGGATGCTGGACATGGGCTTCGCGCCCGACGTCGAGGCGATCCTCCGCGAATGCCCCAAGCAGCGGCAGACACTGCTCTTCAGCGCCACCATGCCGGATTGGGTGCGCCGCATCGCCGGCCGCCACATGCACGAGCCGGTGACCATCGAGGTGAGCACCCGGCCCGAGATCCCCGCGGAGGTCCGGCAGCTCTTTGTCCGGACCAGCTGGGCCGACAAGGTGGACACCCTCTGCCGCATCCTCGACCAACCCGATGTGACCATGGCGCTCATCTTCGTGGAGACCAAGCGCACCGCCGACCTCCTCCAAGTGCAGATTGAGCGGCGCGGCTACACGATCGGGGTCCTGCACGGCGACCTGAGCCAGAAGGAACGCGACGATGCGATGCGGCAATTCGTCGCCACCCACGTGCGCTCGCTGATCGCCACCAACGTGGCGGCGCGGGGCCTCGACATCGACGACATCAGCCACGTCATCAACTACGACGTGCCGGGCACGCCGGACGACTACCTCCACCGCGTGGGCCGCACCGGCCGGGCGGGACGCAGCGGGGTCGCCATCACCCTGATCACCCCCGCCGAGATCCTCAAACTCCGCGACGTCGAGCGGCACGCCCGCACGCACATCGAGGAGGCGACGCTGGACGTCGACTTTCCGCTTCTAGCCATCTCCAACAGCGCCTGAATCAATGAGGGAGGGCGGCAGTCGCTCGTCCCCTGGGCCCGGGCCCGGCACGAGCGGAGATCTTCCTCAGCCGCCGGAGCTCGCCCTCCACGACACCGGCTCCGGGCCGTCTCTCCTCCTCCTCCACGCGTTCCCCCTCGACGCCTCCCAGTGGGATCACCAGGTGGCGGCTCTCTCCGGGGACTTCCGCTGCCTGCGGCCCGACATGTGGGGCTGTGGCGAGTCGCCGGAGCTTCCCGAGCCGTTGAACGCGACCCTCGACGGGTACGCCGCAGCGGTGCTCCGCCGCCTGGACGCGGCCGGGGTGGGCGAGTTCGTGGCGGTGGGGGCCTCCATGGGCGGGTACGCCGCGCTGGCGCTGCTGCGTCTCGCCCCGGAGCGGGTCAGCGCGCTGGTGCTGGCCTCCGCGCGGGCAGCGACTGACACCCCGGAGCAGGCGAACAACCGGCGCAAGATGGCCAAGATAGCCCTGCGCGACGGGGTGGAGACGGTCGTGCCCATGGTCAAGCGGCTGCTCAGTCCCTCAGCGCGCGACGAGCCGCAGATCGTCGATCCCGTGGTGGGACGGATCCGCCGCTGCCGTGCGGCGGGGATCGCCGCCTGCCAGGCGGCGATGGCGTGCCGGCCCGACAGCACGCCCCTGCTCGGCTTGGTGGATGTGCCGGCCCTGGTGATCCAGGGCGAACAGGACGCGATCCTGAGCCTGGACGAGGCGCGGGACGAAGCCGCCGTCCTGCCGCGGGGCGAGCTCGCCGTGATTCCCGGGGTGGGCCACCTGGCCAACCTCGAGGACCCGCCCGCCTTCACCGCGACGCTGCGGGGGTTCCTCGACCGGATCGGCTGAGACCGAACCCCGCCAGCGGTGCTCAGCGAGCGACGACCGACGCCGGGCGGGTGAGCGGAACCGCGCAGAAGCCCTCGTAGTCGATGGGCTCGGTGATGGTCGGGTTCTCACCGCAGACCGGGCACTCCGGATCGCGCGGCACGCGAAACTCGCGGAAGCGCATGTCCAGGGCGTCGATGGCGAGCAGGCGGCCGGTGAGGGGTTGGCCGATGCCAAGGATCAGCTTGACCACCTCCGTCGCCTGGAGCACGCCCACGATGCCGGGCATCACCCCGAGCACCCCCGCCTCGGCGCAGGAGGGCGCCTCCTCGGGTGGCGGCGGCGCGGGGTAGCGGCAGCGGTAGCAGGGCGAGGCAAAGGGCACGATGGTCGAAACCTGGCCCTCGAAGCGGAATATCCCGCCGTCGACGAGCGGCTTGCGCTCGAAGATGGCCACGTCGTTGGCCAGGTAGCGGGTCGGGAAATTGTCGCAGCCGTTGACGATGACGTCGTACTGGCGGAAGAGCCGAGGCGCGCTCTCGCTGTTCAGCACCTCGTTGTGCTCGACCACATGAACGTCGGGATTGAGCGCGGTGAGGGCGATCTTGGCGGATTGGGTCTTGGACATCCCGATCCGGTCCTGGGTGTGGAGGACCTGACGCTGGAGATTGCTCACGTCGACGGTGTCGAAGTCGACCAGCCCGATGGTGCCCACCCCCGCCGCGGTGAGGTAGAGAGCGGCGGGCGAGCCCAGACCGCCGGTGCCAATCATCAGCACCTTGGCGTCCAGGAGCTTGCCCTGGCCCTCCTCGCCGATCTCGGGCATGAGCAGATGGCGGCTGTAGCGGAGCTTCTGCTCGGCCGTCAGAGCCCGCGGAACGGTGAAGTGGAGGCCGGCGTCCTTCCAGCCGCCGAAGCCTCCGGACATGGAGGCGACGTCCTGGTAGCCCATCTCCCCCAGGGCCCGAGCGGCCAGCAGGGAGCGGATCCCGGCGGCGCAGTAGAGCGTGATCGGCGTGGAGCGGTCGGGCACCGTGTCCTCGATGCGCAGCTCGATGTAGCCCTTGCTGAGGTGGACGGCCCCGGGGATGTAGCCCTGGTCCCATTCGTCCTGTTCACGGACGTCGATCAGCACCCGACCAACGCTCTCCTGCACCTGGTGCGGGGTCAGCTCACGGACATTGCGACGGGCGGCGGCGAGGAGATCGCGGGAGGTCTGGGACATGGGCGGAGTCTACCCGGTGGCGGGCTAATCTCGACTTGACGAGTGGGGATTCGCGGGGGAGCCCTGGTCGCGCTCAGGCGGGCCGCGGCTCGGAGTGCAGGTGCAGAGCCGTCTCGGCAGCGTACGCCGTGGCGAAGATCACGAGGACCGAGATCGCCAGCAGCGCCACCAACTGGGAGAGCCCCGCCGCGCTGCTGTCGCTCCCCACCAACCACCAGAGCCCGTTGCGCAGGGCAAAGGGGACGAACATGCCGACGCTGGTGATGACCGCAGCATCGACCACGCGGCGCGCCGGCCCATGCCACGGGGAACTGCTCCGGACGATGCCGAGGTAGTCACCCGCGGCGACGAGGAGCCCGAACATGCCGACGGTGAGGAGGAGGACGGCGAGCACCGTCACCGGCCCGCCGTATCCCTCCCTCTGCCCCTGGTTGACGCCGACCCCGGCCCCGAAGACAGCGCAGACGGCGAGGGCGGTCCAGAGCGGGTGACGCCGGATCCTGGCCAGGAGGTGGCGGTCGGCGAGACCCTCCACCCAGAGGGCCACGCGGCCGGCCGTACCGAGCCGCCGGCCCCAGGTGTCCACGAATCCGAGGAGGTCGCCGAGCCAGTCCGGGTCGATGCGGAGTGACGGTTCGCCGCCCGGGCGGGGCAATCCGGCTCGCCGCACAGCGAGTATCCCCCCGAGATCGAGGCCGCTCATCACCACGAGCATGCCGATCTGCAGCCGGGTGGCGCCGTTCCACTGGACGCTGATGTCGCGTACGAAGACGCTGATCCACTCCGCTGCCAGCGTGAGAGTGATGCCGGCGAGAATGACCCGGGAGCCACGCAGCACGTCTCGGATGCGCGCGCTGGGCAGGGGCTCCGCACGCCGGCAGAGCAGCACGCGCGGCGCGCAGAGCACGGCGATGAGGGGGACGAAGAACATCATGAAAGAGATGGCGGTGTCGTAGGGGTC
>PLOF01000110.1:2095-8982 GCA_003142035.1 Candidatus Dormiibacterota bacterium | reverse complement strand
GCCCCCGGCGGCGCGGGCGGCGGTGATGGCGGGGGTCAGGTCCCGATTCCGCGTGACCAGTCGATGACCGGCGCCCGCGGCCACCGTGAGAGCCGCCAGGTCGATGCCGTGCGGGGTGGAGAAGAGCGTCTCCTGCTCCGGGAGCCGCCACTGGTCGAGGATGTCGAAGATCCCGCCACCCTGATTGTTGATGACAATCATGACCAGATCATGTCCGCGACCGGCAGCCCAGAAGAGCGCCCCGGCGTCGTGGAGGAAGGCGAGATCGCCGATCAGGGCGAAGGTGCGAGTGCCCAGAGCGGGAGCGGGAGCGGGAGGAGGATCGGTTCCCACCGCGGCATCCGGGGGATGAGAGTCCGCGGCCGGGCCGGCGGGGGCGGAGGCCGCGCCCGCCGCCAGGCCCAGCGCCGTCGACACCGACCCGTCGATGCCGCTCGCACCGCGGTTGCCGACCACGCGGAGCCCGTTCCGCGGCAGCATGAAGCTGTCCAGGTCGCGGATCGGCATGCTCGACCCGGCGAAGAGGGTGGCGCCCTCGGGGAGGCAGGCGGCGAGATCGCGCGCCACCCGGCCCTCGAAGAGCTCGTCGCCCAGCTCCTCCATCCAGAGGACGACGGCGTCCGCCGCGAGCCGGTCCGCCTCTGACCAGGCGCGCCGCCACGCCGACTCGGGGCGCGGGGCCAACCGCTCCACGAGCGCCGCGGCCAGGACCGCCGGGTCGCAGTGCACCGTCATCCACGCGGCACGTGCGGGGTCCGCCTCGGTCCCCGGCGCGGTGACCACCACCAGCCGCCCTGAGCCGGCGGCCGCGGCGAGCGCCGCCCGGCTGGTGGGGGTGGCACCGAACTGGATCAACAGATCGGGTACGTGGCTCGCGACGAAGCCCGGGGCACCGAGCAGGAGAGCCCCGGTGGCGAGGGCCGCCGGGCCGGTGCGTGCACCGGACGCCGGCTCGGCGATGAGCGGCCAGCCTGCGGCCTCCGCCAGCCGGACGATGGCGGACGTGCCGTCGGGCGCTCCCGCGGAGGAGAGGCCGCCGGCCATCACCAGGCCCCGCTCGGTGGCCCGGATCAGCTCGGCAAGCTCGTCGACCAGGGCCGGATCGGGTGCAGCGGGCGAGGGGGCGGCGCGCGGCGGGTCTTCCTCGGCGCGCTCCGGTGGCAGCGGCCCGAGATCCACGGTCGCCCCCGACGGCACCAGGGGCTCGGTGAAGGGCAGGTTGAGGTGGACCGGCCCGGGCCGCGGTCCCAGCGCCCGCTCCACCGCCTCCGCCGCCAGGGCGCGCCAGGTGTGGGCGGCGTCAGGTCCCGTATCCGGCAGGGGCGCGTCGAGCGACCACCGCACGTAGCCGCCGAAGATGCCCACCTGGTCGATGGTCTGGTTGGCCCCGGTGCCGCGCAGCGCCGCGGGCCGGTCGGCCGAGAGCAGGAGCAGGGGGATCCCGGACATCGATGCCTCGACCACGGCCGGCAGCCAGTTCGCCACCGCGGTCCCGGAGGTGCAGACCAGGGCGACCGGCCGGCCGGAGGCGCGGGCCATTCCGAGGGCGAAGAAGGCACTGGAGCGTTCGTCGAGGTGGACGTGGACCCGGATGCCGCCATGCCGGGCGAGGGCGAGGGTGATCGGGGTGGAGCGCGACCCCGGGGAGATGCAGGCGTCCCGGAGGCCGGCGCGGTGGAGCTCGCCGGCCAATTGAGCCATGCAGGCGAGAGCGATGTCGCCGTCCGGCGGCGGGGTGGGATCGGTCATGGCCGGGCGCCGAGCAGGAGATCGGGCAGGACCCTGCGCGGCACGAGCCTTCCCTGGATGGGGAGCAGCGGATCGGAGGCGACATCCTCCGCGAGCAGCGTGGCGGTGCCGATCCCGTGAGCGTAGGGGGAGGCGGGAAGGGCCGCGGCGACCGCCAGGCAGGCCGCCAGCCCGACCGACGTCTCGAGGGCGCTGGAGACCACGACCGGGATGGCCGCGAGCTCGGCGGCGCGCAGGGCGGCGACGATGCCCCCGATGCGCTGGGGTTTGATGACCAGCACGTCCGCCGCGTCCAACCGCCGCATCTCGATGACGTCCTCCATTGTCCTGATGGACGCCTCGGCGGCAAGGGGGATCGATGTCCGGCGCCGGAGGCGGGCCAGATCGGCGAGAGTGGGGACCGGATCCTCGACCAGCTCGATGTCGTAGCGGGCCAGGACCTCGAGGGAGCGGATCGCCTGCTCGAGGTCCCAGGAGCCGTTGGCGTCGAGCCGGAGATGGGCCGCGGGACCGACCGCCTCTCTCACGGCCCGGACCCGGTCCTCTCCCTCGGGGTCACCGACCTTGACCTTGACGGTGTGGCAGCCGGCGGCGACCGCCATCCGGGCGGCGATGTCGGGGGCGACCCGCGGAATCATGGTGTTGATCTCGACGGAAGCCTGGATGACCGGGGGGAAGGCGTTGCCGGCCGTCTCCAGCGCCCCCCGGTGGGCGGTCTCGCCCTCCTCACGGCTCCAGCTGGGGAGGGGCGACCACTCCGCCCAGCCGGATTCGCCCTCGATGAGGAAGCCGGACCGGGAGGTGACGCCCAGCACCGGGTGGCGAAGGGCCACGGAGAAGTGGATGCGGTGCAGGGCGGGACGTGGCTCGCTCATGAGCACTGCTCGCATGCGCGGCACGCCCCCATGGCCTGGATGGTGGTGACCTCAGCGCTCGTCCGTGGCGACATGGTCCGGCGCCTACCAGAGCGAGTGGGCGAGCGGCGACCCCGAGGCGAGGCCGACGACGAGGAGGGCGGCGGCGAGGAGCGCACCGAGCGCCAGGTGGAGGCGGGCGGTCAGCGGCAGGAGCGGCACCAGGGCGCGCCCCTCCAGCTCGCGCCGGGCGCTGATGCGCAGCGGGCGGAGCAGGAGGGGTGTGGCCAGCAGGGAGACGAGCGCCAGCAGGGGCAGCTGCCCGACGAGCACCCCGAGAGCGGGCGTGAGCACCCCGGCGACGATGAGCGCCGCGTAGAAGCTGCGGGCCCGTCCGTCGCCCAGCCGGACCACCAGGGTGTGGCGACCGGCGTCGCGATCGGTGGCGAGGTCGCGGAGGTTGTTGGCGACCAGCACGGCCACCGCCAGGAAGCCGATGGCGACGGCCGCCCACCAGGCGGCGGCGGGGACCCCGTGACCCTGTACCGCAGCCGTCCCGAGCGTCGCCATCAGGCCAAAGAAGGCGAAGACAGCCAGGTCCGCCACCACGCCGGTGGCGGCGTAGGGGCGCGGGCCGCCGGTGTAGAGAAGCGCGGCGACGAGCGCGATCCCCCCGGCGACGAGCAGCCAGAGCTGGCCGCTCGCCAGGACCAGCCAGACGCCGGCCACCGCGGCGACCGCCATGCAGCCGAGAGCGGCGGCGAGGACCGCACCCGGACGGACCAGGCCGCTCACGGTGAGCCGCCGCGGCCCGACCCGGGCGGCGGTGTCCACCCCGCGGCGGCCATCGAAGTAGTCGTTGGCCAGGTTGGCGCCCACCTGGACGCCGACGGCGACCACCAGCGCGCCCGCCGTCGGCAGCGCCTTGGGGTGACCGCTGGCCGCGGCACCGAGCAGGACCGGTACCGCGCCCACGCCGAGGGTGCGCGGCCGTGCCCCGGCCAGCCAGAGGCGGGCGGCCTCGCCCGGGCCACGCCGCCCGGCGAGGGTGGTGGCGGTCACCCCGTCACGGCCGGCGGGGAAAGCGGGAGAAGTCGGGGCGGCGCTTCTCCAGGAAGGCGTCGCGACCCTCCTGCGCCTCCTCGCTCATGTAGTAGAGGAGGGTGGCGTCGCCGGCCAGCTGCTGGATCCCGGCCAGGCCGTCGGCGTCGGCGTTGAACCCGGCCTTGAGGAGGCGGAGGGCCAGCGGGCTCATCTCCAGGATGCGGCGGCAGACGGCCACGGTCCGGGCCTCCAGCTCGTCCACCGGCACCACCCAGTTGACCAGCCCCCAGCGCTCGGCGGTGAGGGCGTCGTACCGCTCACAGAGGAGCCACACCTGCTTGGCCCGCTTGAGGCCCACGGTCTGGGCCAGCAGCCCCGCGCCATAGCCGGCGTCGAAGGAGCCGACCTGCGGCCCGGTCTGGCCAAAGACGGCATTGTCGGCGGCGACGGTGAGATCGCACACCAGGTGGAGGACGTGGCCGCCGCCGATCGCGTACCCGGCGACCATGGCGATGACCGGCTTGGGCAGCCTGCGGATCTGCACCTGGAGGTCGAGCACGTTGAGCCGGCCGACCCCGTGGGCATCCCGGTAGCCGTCGTCGCCTCTGATCCGCTGGTCGCCCCCCGAGCAGAAGGCCTTGGTGCCCTCCCCGGTGAGGATGATCACGCCCACCTCGGGATCGTCGCGGGCCATCTCGAAAGCGCGGGCGAGCTCGGAGACGGTGGCGGGACGGAAGGCGTTGCGCACCTCCGGCCGGTTGATGGTCAGCTTGGCGATGCCCTCGGCGGTCTGGTAGCGGATGTCCGTGAACTCGCCGTGCGAGGTCCACTCGGGAAGCTGGGGAACGGCGTCATCTGGGCTCATCGTGGTGTGGGTTAGCGTACTCAACGTGAGGGAAGCAGCGAGCAGCGGTGGTGGCCGGCGCCGGCGGACGGCGCCGGCATGAGCGCGGCCACGGGGACTGCGGGACTGCGGCTCCGGCGCGGGGACGTGGTAGCGGTCGCCCTGCCCCCGGGCGAAGCATGGCTGGGCATCGCCTCCGCCACCTGGGCCGCCGAGGCCTCGCTGCTGCCCGTTGACCACCGGCTGCCGGCGCCGGCTGCCCAATCCCTGCTGGCGGATGGCCGCCCGACCGTGCTGGTCTCTCCCGAGGGCTGGAAGCGGGTGCGGTCGGGACGGCTCGAGGACCCCGAGGTGGCCCTGATCGTCCCGACCTCGGGTTCCTCGGGTCGGCCCCGGCTCGTGGAGCTGGGCCGCGGTGCCGTCCAGGCCGCGGTGTCCGCCTCGCTCCGCGCCCTGGCGGCGGGGACCGGGGACGGCTGGGTGAGCTGCCTCCCCCTGGCCCACATCGGCGGGCTGCTCGTGGTGCTGCGGGGGGTGTTGGGGGGAGCCCCGCTGCTCTTCCGGGGGCCGGCAGAGCTGGATCCGGCGGCCGGGTTCCCCTTCGTCTCGGTGGTGCCGACTCAATTGAGCCGCTCGCTCGACGCCGGGATCGATCTTGGCGGCTATCGGACGCTGCTGGTCGGGGGCGGGGGGATGGACGCGGCGCTGCGGTCCCGGCTGGCCGCGGCCGGGGCTCCCTCTGTCGTCACCTATGGGCTGACCCAGAGCTGCGGCGGGGTCGTCTACGACGGGCTGCCCCTCCCGGGCGTCTCGGTGCGGATCGGCGAGGGCGGCGAGATCCAGTTGGGGGGCCCGACCCTGCTGCGCGGCTACCGGGACGGGTCCGGCGCCGGCCTGACCGCAGACGGCTGGCTGCCGACCGGTGACGCCGGACGGCTCGACGGCGACGGCCGGCTGCACGTCCAGGGACGGCTCGACGACCTCATCGTGACCGGCGGCGAGAACGTCTGGCCGGGGGATGTCGAGGCCGCGCTGCGCAGCCACCCGAGCGTCGCCGACTGCGCGGTCTTCGGCCGCCCCGACCCCTCCTGGGGGCAGCGCGTGGTCGCCGCCGTGATCCCACGCGATCGAGGAGCGCCGCCGACGCTGGAGGCCCTGCGCGCCCACGTCGGGGCGCTGCTCGGCCGCCACCAGGCTCCCCGCGAGCTGCTGCTGGTGGACTCGCTGCCGCGCACGGCGCTCGGCAAGGTGCGGCGTGCGGGGCTCGGCGGCGGCGACCGCGATCCCCGGCCTGGCTCGTCCATGATGGAAGGGTCGTGACCACCCCCTCCCCCCTTCCGGCCAGCGAGGAGAAGGCACGGGTCGTCGAGGCGATGTTCGACAAGATCGCCCCCCGCTATGACCTCATGAACCACCTCATGACCGGCGGACTGGACCTCCTCTGGCGGCGGCGGGCGGTGCGCGAGCTGCGCCTTCCCCGGGGGGCGACGGTGGCCGACCTCGCCTGCGGCCCCGGCGAATTCTGCCGTGAGCTGCACCGGCAGGGGTACCGCACCATCGGTGTCGACAGCTCGGCCGGGATGCTGGCCCGGGCGCGCGGCGCCGACGAGCTGGTCCGCGCCGACATCCTCGACCTCCCCTTCGCCGCCGCGAGCGTCGACGGGGTCACCTCCGGCTTCGCCCTGCGCAACGTCGTGGACATCCCACGCTGCGCCGCTGAGATGGCGCGAGTGGTCCGGCCGGGTGGGCGGCTCGCGGTGATGGACCTGGCCGAGCCGCGACCGGCCACCCGCTGGCTGCAGTCCACCTGGGTCGAGCGGGTCGTGCCGCGGCTCGGCGCCCTCCTCTCCGACGCCGAGGCCTACCGGTACCTGCCGGCCTCCACCGCGTACCTGCCCGACGGGCCGGCGCTGGTCGGCATCTTCCGCGAGGCGGGCTTCTCCGACACCCGGCGGATCCTGCTCGGGTTCGGCGCCGTGCAGCTCCTGGTGGGAACGAGGGTGCCCGCCGCAGGCCAAGCCCCAGGATCGCGGGCGGGCCTCGAAGCTCGCGGGAGATGAGCACCGCCTTCCGTTCCGGCGCCCTGCCGGAGGCGGCCGCCCGGCCCGGCGCCGCCGTCGACCTGCTCGCGGCCTGGCGGCCGGGCGGCTTCCTGATGGAGCGGCGGGGCACCGGGATCGTCACCGCCGGCGAGCTCCGCCGGATCGAGGTGGCGGAGGGGCCCGGGCAGGCTACCCGGGCGGCGATCGTGGCGGATGACGCGCTGGCGGGCGTCGGCATCGAGGGTGCGGTCGTCACCGCCGCGCTCCCCTTCCGGGGGGACGCGACCGCCCACCTGGTGATCCCGGAGCGGATCACGGTCACCTCGATCTCGCCGCGAGAGCTGGACCTCGGCG
>PLOF01000110.1:0-2074 GCA_003142035.1 Candidatus Dormiibacterota bacterium | reverse complement strand
TGCGCCGGCGCGACCCGGAGTGCGACCTCTTCGCCGCCCCGGCGGATGACGACGGCACCTTCGTCGGAGCCACCCCGGAGACCCTGCTGCGCCGCGAAGGCGATCGGGTGGTCTCGCTGCCTCATGCCGGGACCGCGGCCCGATGGCCGGACGATCCGGGCCGTGACCGGCAGGCGGCCGAGGCCTTGGTCCGCTCGGCCAAGAACCAGCGCGAGCACGCAGCGGTGGTGGAAGCGGTTGCCGACACCCTCACACGGCACTGCACCAAGCTGCGCGTCGACCCCGAGCCCCACCTCGTGGCCACCGCCACGGTCTGGCACCTTGCCACCGCGGTGCGCGGTCGCCTCCGCCGCTTCGCGCCGAGCGCCCTGGCCCTGGCGGCGGAGCTCCACCCCACCCCGGCCGTCTGCGGGACGCCGGCGGACGTGGCCGGTGCTCTGATCGCCCGCCTGGAGCCCGCGTCGCGGGGCCTCTACTCGGGCCTGGTGGGCTGGGTGGACACTCGCGGTGACGGCGAGTGGGCGGTCAGCCTGCGCTGCGCCCTGATCACCCGCGCGCTGGTGCGCGTCCAGGCCGGCGCGGGGATCGTCGCCCTCTCCCAGCCGGACCTCGAGGTGGAGGAGACCGAGCTGAAGTTCCGAACCATCGTCGACGCCCTCGAGGCGTGCGCGCAGCCGGCCGGCCGGGATCCGGCGTAGAGGGGCAGGCCGACCGATGCTGCTCTCCGAGCTCCTCCGCCAGTCGGGTCTCGACGTCGCGAGCGACGGCGACCCCGAGGTGACCGCGGTCGAGTACGACTCCCGCCACTGCCGCCCGGGAACGCTCTTCGTCGCGGTCCCCGGTTTTCACGTCGACGGTCACGACTTTGCGGGGGCGGCCGTCCGGGCCGGAGCCGTCGCGGTCGTCGCCGAGCGCACCCCTGTCCCGGCGATCCCGGAGGCCACACCTCTGCTGCGGGTCGAGAGCGCCCGGCGAGCCCTGAGCGCGCTCGCGGCCACCCTGGCCGGGCATCCTTCCCGGCGGATGACGGTGGCCGGGATCACCGGCACGGACGGCAAGACCACCACCGCCACCATGCTCTGGGCAGCCTGGCAGGCGGCGGGGCAGAAGGCGGCCAGCGTCACCACCGTCGACCTGCGGATCGGCGACGACGTGCGTCCCAGCTCGGGCCGGATCACCACCCTCGAAGCCACCGAGCTGCAGCGCTTCCTGGCCGCCGCCGCGGCCGCCGGGTGCACCCACGCCGCGGTGGAGACCTCGTCCCACGGCCTCCACCTGCACCGGGTCGACGACGTCGACTACGACCTCGCCGTCTACACCCGGATCACCTCCGAGCACCTCGACATCCACGGCAGCCGCGAGGAGTATCTGCGCACCAAGCAGCGCCTGCTGGGGATGGTGGGGACGCGGCCCAATGGCCTGGCCGTCCTCGACCGCGACGACGACTTCGCCTATCCCCGCCTCGCCGGCATGGCGGTGGCACGCCGGCTCACCTACAGCGCCGCCGGTCACCCCGACGCCGACCTCGTCGCCGAGGACCTGCGAGTTGATGCCAGAGGCGTCCATTTCGTGGCGGCCACGCCGTGGGGCAGGATGGAGGTCCGGCTCCGGCTGGCCGGCCGCTTCAACGCGGCCAATGCGCTGGCGGCGCTGGCCGCGGCCTGCGGGGGCGGCGCCGGCATCGACGGGCGCGACGTCTCCCTCGAGGCCGCGGTCCGCGGCATCGCCGCCCTGGAGCGGGTGAACGGGCGGATGGAGCGCGTCGACCTCGGCCAGGACTTCACGGTGGTGGTCGACTACGCGCACACGACGGTCGCCCTGGAGACGGTGCTCGGCGAGCTGCGGCCGGCGACCTCCGGACGGCTGTGGGCGGTCTTCGGGTCGGCGGGGGAGCGCGACCGGGAGAAGCGCGGAGCCATGGGCCGGGTCGCGGCGCGGTTGGCCGACGTGGTCGTGGTCACCGACGAGGATCCGCGCGGGGAGGATCGCCTGACGATCCTCGAGGAGATCGCGGCGGCGGCCGAGATCGCGGGAGCCGCCCGCGGCACCGCCCTGCACCTCATCCCCGATCGCG
>PLOF01000085.1 GCA_003142035.1 Candidatus Dormiibacterota bacterium | reverse complement strand
AGCTGGGTGCCGCCAACCGAGCTCAACCAACCGGCGAGCAGACCGCCGATCGGGGCGGGCACCCCGGTGAAGATGTACCCGTAGAAGGCCATCGCCCGGCCGCGGAGCCGGTCGGGAGCGGCCAGCTGCACCGTGGCGTTGCTCATCGACGTGTAGGTGGTGAAGGCGACGCCGGTGACCACCAGCATCGCGCCACAGGCGATCACCCAGTGGAGCGGTGCCAGGACCATCAAGAGCGCGGAGAAGGCGGCGCCTCCCCCCAGGAGGATGGGCCAGCTCGGCTTGCCCCTCGCGGCGGTGAAGAGGGCTCCGATCAGCGCTCCGACGCCGAAACAGGCGGTCATGATGCCGAACACGACCGGTCCCGACCGGAGGGTCACGGT
This sequence comes from Candidatus Dormiibacterota bacterium, assembly GCA_003142035.1. Taxonomy (GTDB): domain Bacteria; phylum Chloroflexota; class Dormibacteria; order Aeolococcales; family Aeolococcaceae; genus Changshengia. Next base: position 33,511 of record PLOF01000085.1, on the reverse strand, counting down.
GGCGAGCACCGGGAGCAGGACGCTGAAGTTGATGCCGAAGGTGGAGACCACGAGCATCAGCCCGCAGGTCAGCCAGGCGGCGCGGGTGTGCACCACCCAGACCACCCCCTCGCCGAGGCTGTGCAGCATCCGGTGCTCCTCGTCGCGCTCACCGCGGTAGAGCTCAGAGGTGCGCATCAGCAGCAGGCTGGCGATGACCGCGAGGAAGCTGGCCGCGTTGACGGCGAAGCAGATGGTCACGCCCAGGGTGGCGATGAGGACCCCAGCCAGGGCCGGCCCCGCCGCCCGTGCAAGGTTAAAGAGCGAGGCGTTCAGCGACACCGCGTTGGGCAGCTCCTTCCGGCCCACCATCTCGAACACGAAGGCCTGTCGGGCCGGCATGTCGACGACCTGCACCGCACCGCCGACCGCGGCCAGGAGAAAGACCTCCAATACCGTCGCCTGCCCGGTCAGGGCGAGAAGGGCGAGGGCGACGGCGGTCAACATCAGGGTGGTCTGGGTGGCGATGATCGTGGCGCGCTTGTCGAAGCGGTCCACGAGCGGTCCGCCCAGCAGCCCAAAGACGGTGTAGGGCAGGAACTGGAAGGCCGCGAGCGCCCCCAGGGCGAGCGGGGACCTGGTCGGGGAGTGGGTGAGCTCGACGATCATCCATGCCTGAGCGACGTTCTGAACCCAGGTTCCGGAGATCGAGACCGCCTGCCCGGCGAAGAAGAGCCGGTAGTTGCGGTGGCGCTGGAGGCTGCGGAAGGTGCGGGCTGAGGCGCTGGTCACGCTCATCGAGAGGCGCTGCCCTCCACGAGCGCGGTGAGCGGTTCGACGGCGCCCTCCAACGTGGCCAGCTGGTCGGGGGTCAGCCGCCGGAGCTGCTCGGCGAGCCAGGCGGTGCGGCTGCCGCGGGCGGTCCGCAGGAGCCGGGCCCCCTCGGGGGTGACGGCGATGTCCACCCGCCGGCGATCACCCGCGATGCCCCGGGCCCGGGCCACCAGCCCGGCGGTCTCCAGCTTGTCCACCGCGTTCGACATCGAAGGGGCGGAGATGCCCTCCCGGCTGGCCAGCTCGTTGATCCCCACGCCCGGCTTCCTGCTGATCAGGGAGAGGATCTCCACCTGCCCCCCGGTCAGGGCGGTGCCCTCGACCACGCGGCGAAGGTGGCGGGCGAGATGGAGGAGGAGGGGGCGCAACTGGTTGGCGAGCGCCAGGTCCTCGGCGGTCGTCGCCTTGGCGGGCTGGGGTGTGAGGGTTGCCGGCATCACAATAATTATATAGGCTAACTATTTGCTTGGCAAGCCGGCGTTGATGCACACTTGACGCCCGGCCTGCCTGCCGGGCCTCAGGTCCGCCCACCGGCGGCGTCGCGAGCCGGCGGCGCGCGCGAGGCGGCGACCGAGCAAGGAGAGACGCGTTGGTCGGAACCACCCCAGGGACGCCGGACGGCGACGGGCCGTCGGGGGATGCTCCTCTGCGGCTTCCGGCGGGCAACCTCTTCACGGGGATGCCCCCGCTCCTGATGCTGGGGCTCGGTGTCGCGATGGGCGCCGCCATCAGCTTTGCCGTGGGCGTCGTCTTCTGGTCGGTCTTCGCGTAGGCGATGGCACCTCTGCGCCGGACCGCGCAACGGCTCGCGCCGGTCATCTTCCTCACCGTGGGACTGATCCTGGGGGCGGGTATCGGCTTCCCGACCGCCCACTGGGTGGCGGGCTTTCTCACTCCCCCGCCCACCGCGGCGGTGCCCTCGAGCTCGGCGGCGCAGCCGTCGCCGACCGCGCGTCCCCAACCGTCGAGCGCCGCCTCGCCGGCGCCGGGCACGCCGAGCCCCACGGCCACCCTCTCCCCGACGGCCTGCGCGCCGCTGGCGGCTGGCCAGGAGCCTCTGGCCTCCCTCCACTCGCCTTCCTCCGGCCACACCATGCTCGCGGCCCTCGACTGGCTCGGATGCGGCGGCGAACTCCTCCCCTCAACCGGCGCTTTCACGGTTGACGTCCCGTGGCTGGTGGCGATCTCGTACACCTGTCCGACCGGGACTGCGGCCGCGAGCACCGGGGCGGCGCTCACCGTCAGCGAGGCCGGCGCGCTGCCGGGGTCCAGCCCGGAGGTGATCGCCGAGGGCCGGACCGACAGCGCTGACCTCACTGGCGCCGGGCCGGCCGGGTCCGCGATTGGTCCCGGAAGCTACCGCCTGAGCGTGACGGGGCCCACAACCTGCCTCTGGCACCTGGCGGTGTACCGGAGCTGACCGACCCGGGGGCCTGGTCTGGACCGTTGCCGCCATTCGCACGTCGCGCGTCCGCCAACTCGTTGCTATGCTCTGAGGTGAGTTGCGGACTCCGCGTCACGGGCGCGGATCAAGAGCCCCCGCGGCTTGCAAGAGCCCTATGAGCCCCACCCAGCAGTCCTCACCGGACCAAGCCCCCGTCACGCGACGCCAATGGACGCTGCTGTCCAATCACGGCCACGTCCTGGTCTGCCTCGCTCGCGATCCCCACATGCGGATGCGCGACATCGCGCAGAGCGTCGGCATCACCGAGCGCGCCTGCTACCGGATCGTGGGGGACCTCGAGGAGGGCGGATTGGTCCGCCGCAACCGGGTCGGGCGCAACAACCACTACGAGATCGATCTGGCGGCGAGCATGCGCCACCCGGCGTGGCGCGGGGTGCGCGCCGTTGACCTGCTGACCAGCGCCTGAGCAGGCCGGCCGCGGCGGGATCAGCCGGTCCCGACCCGGTAGAAGCCCTCTGCCGCCGCGCCCTCGCCGAGACCGGCACTCTCGGCCCCGGTGTGGAGCCAGCTTCGCACCCGCTCCTCCAGCGGCTCCCACTCCTGGTACTGGGACCGGTGGCAGCGCAGCGCCTCCAGCTTGCGGTCGGCGGTGGCCGTGACGTCCGTCCACACGTTGATCCGGTCGGTGCTGCCCATGATCCAGAGCTCTCGGACGGTGTGCGGCTCCAGCCCCTCGCGCTCGAGCAGCTCCATGTGGGCGAAGGGATTGCGGGAATCGGGGTAGACAGCGCAGATGGCCGCCTCGGCCGCGGCCAGGTGGTCGGGGTGCGAGGCGAACAACCGGCTCCAGTTGCGCTCCGGGGACTGAGCCACCACGCGGTCGGGGCGCTTCTGGCGGATGACCCGGCTGATGTCGCGCCGCAGCTCGTGGGTCACGGTCAGCTCGCCGTCCGCATACCCCAGGAAGGTGAGGTCGGTGACGCCGACCACCTTGGCCGCTGCCGTCTGCTCGACACGCCGGATCTGGCCCATGCGCTGGCGCCCGATCGAGCGGTCCGAACCGCCCGCCTGCCCGTCGGTCACGATGCAGTAGCTCACCTCGACGCCCGCATCGGTCCAGCGGGCCGTGGTGGCGGCGCAGCCGAAGTCGCAGTCATCGGGATGGGCCACCACGATCAGGACCCGCTCGATGCCCTCGGTGTCAGGAAGGTCCTCCAGCATGCCAACGATGGTACGTGGAGAGCCGCGCCGGGCGCGCCCGAGGCGCTCACAGCCCCATCCGGTGGGGGTGCGGGCCCGGGCAGCCTGGTCTGACCGGCTGCGACGGCAGGAAACGACCAGGGAACGGTCCGCTGAATTCCCTCAGACGGTGGCTCCCGCTCCGGGGCTCAGCCTGTAGCGTGTGCGTCGAGCGCAGACAACGCTCCAGACCAGTCATGACCATGCTTGATCACTCGCAGGTGGCCGGCCTCAGGCTGGTCGATCCCGGTCGGGCCCGGCCCGCCGGACCTCCGCAGGCCACACCGGCACCGGAGCGGGTGCCCGCACGGGCTCCTTCCGAGGCTCCCGAGAGGGTGGCGCCCGCTCCCACCTTCGCCTTCGAGGCGGGCGCCCTTCCCGGCGCCGGGCAAGAGCGGGGGCAGCCTGCACCCGCGCTGCTGATCGTTGACGACAACGTCCGGCTGGCCAGCACCGTGGCCGCCTACATGGAGATGCAGGGTTTCCGGGCCCACCCGGCCCACAGCGCGGAGGAGGCGCTGTTCGCGGCCCAGCAGGTCCACTTCGACCTTGTGCTCCTCGACATCAACATGCCGGGCATGGACGGCCTCGAGGTCTGCCATCGCCTGCTCGCCACCTCCCCGGGGACCCGGGTGCTGATGGTGACCGGGCGCGACTCCGAGGAGGACCCCCTCCGCGCCGCCGCCGTGGGCGCGCGCGGGCTGCTCACCAAGCCGATCTCGCTCGCCAACCTGCGCGGCGAGATCCTCCGCGCCCTGGCCGGCTGAGCCGTCCCGCTCACCTCCGATGGGGGCGAGGATTAGAGTCCGCGGGTGCGCGAGGTCGAGCGCCACTCCCAGGGAAGTGGCGGCACTGGTCTCTTCTGGCGGCTCTGGTCATCCGATGACGGGGCGTCGGCGGCCCGGGTCGTGATCTCACATGGCTACGCCGAGCACGGCGGACGGTATCGCCACGTTGCCGAGCGCCTGACCGGGGCGGGGCTGGCGGTGGTCGTCCCCGACCACCGGGGCCACGGGCGCTCCGATGGGCGGCCGGTGAGCGTTGACCGGTTCGACACCTACGTCGACGATCTCCACCAGGTCCTCCGGGACGCCACCGCCGAGTGGGGAGACGCTCCCACCATCCTCCTCGGCCACAGCATGGGAGGGCTGATCGCCGCGGTCTACGCGCTTCATCATCCCGAGGAGCTGCGCGGCCTGGTCCTCTCCGCCCCCGCCGTGGTCTCCGCGGGGATCTCGGCGCCCGCCATCGCCATGGGCCGGTTGCTGTCCCGGGCCGCCCCCGGATTGGGCGTCGTCAAGCTTCCGCTGGAGAGGATCTCCCGCGACCCGGCGGTGGTCGCCGCCTACATGGCCGACCCCCTGGTCCGCCCGCGACGCCTGCGAGCTCGTCTCGGAGCCGAGATGCTGCGCGCGATGGATGAGGTGGCAGCAGGCCTCCCCGGGCTGACGATGCCCGTGCTGGTGATGCAGGGGAGCGACGACGCCCTGGTCAACCCCGCCGCCGCCGCCTACGTGCATGAACGGGTGGGGAGCCCGGACCGGACCATCCGCATCTACCCGGGTCTCTACCACGAGATCTTCAACGAGCCCGAGCGAGACCAGGTGCTCGACGATCTGGTCGAATGGGTGCTGCCGAGGATCGCCACCCCCCGGTGAGGAGGCGGGCGGCGGTCGGGACCCTGCCGCGGCGGGACCCCCGCGGCGATGCCGATGCCGGCTTGGCGACCCCGATCGGATTTGAACCGACGATCTCCACCTTGACAGGGTGGCGTGTTAGGCCAGGCTACACCACGGGGCCGCAGAGTACCGGAGTGTACCAGCGGGAACGGAGCGAGGCGGCGAGAGCCACAGGCTCTCGACCCCGAGCGTAGGCCCCAGCTGGTACCGGGAGCGAATACCAGCGGGAACGGAGCGAGGCGGCGAGAGCCTGACGGGGGGGCGGCGATCGGCGGCTATGCTGCATCCGTGATCCGCCTCTTCGACACCGCCAGCCGGTCGCTCCAGCCACTCGACGCGGGCGACCGGGCGGTTCGCCTCTACGTCTGCGGGATCACCCCCTATGACGGCGGCCACCTCGGCCACGCCTTCACCTACCACACCTTCGACGTCCTGACCCGGCGGCTTCGCAGTCTCGGCCACCCGGTGCGAAGCGTCCGCAACGTCACCGACGTCGATGACGACATGATGCGGGTGTCGGCGGCCCGCGGCATCGGCTGGCGGGAGCTGGCCGACCAGGTGGTCCGCGACTTCGACCGGGACATGGGCGCCATCGACATCCTGGCGGTGGATGCGGCGCCGTATGCCAGCCAGCACGTTCCTGCCATGGTTGACTGGATCTCGCGGATCGCGGACGCCGGCATGGCCTACGCGGTGGACGGCTGGGTCTATTTCGAGGTCGCCAAGCTGCCCGCGTACGGGCGCCTCTCCGGGTTGAGCGCGGAGGAGATGCTGCGCCTCGCGCGAGAGCGCGGCGCCGACCCCGATGACCCGCGCAAGCGGGCTCCGCTCGACTTCGTTCTCTGGCAGCCATCGCGGAGCGGCGAGCCGAGCTGGGCGTCGCCCTGGGGAGCGGGGCGTCCCGGTTGGCACATCGAGTGCTCGGTGCTCTCGACCGCCGAGCTGGGCACGCCCCTCGACGTCCACGGCGGGGGTGACGACCTCATCTTCCCCCACCACGAGTCCGAGATCGCCCAGGCGGCCGGGGTCGGCATCTCCCCCTACGTGCGCCTCTGGGTCCACGTGGCGATGGTCGGATATCAGGGCGAGAAGATGAGCAAGTCGCTCGGCAACCTCGTCTTTGTGCGCCAGCTGCTGGAGAGGGTTCCGGCGGCGACGGTCCGGCTGCTCCTCGCCGGCCACCACCATCGCTCGGCCTGGGAGTACACCGAGGCTGATCTGGACGGGGCGGAGGTCCGGCGCCGGCGCTACGCCACCGCCGCTCGCGCGGGCGCCACCCTGGAGGGCGCGGAGGCCGGCGATTGGCGGGCCCGCTTCCTGGCGCGCATCGACGACGACCTGGATGCCCCGGGGGCATTGCAGGTTGCCGACCGGCTGGCCGATCGGCTCGTCGCGGCCGGGACGGCGGGGCCCGAGGACGGAGCGGCGCTGCTCGCCCAGCTCCTGGATCTCGTCGGCGCGGGATCGGCGGTCCAGCCAGCCCCCTGACGGTGGCGTTCGNNTTCGCCGCCGCGTCAGCGTCAGCGCTGCTGAAGGGTCTGGTCGACGGCCCGGTTGGCCCGGACGGCCGCCACGATGTGCTTCTGAAGAAAGGCGTAGAAGAGGGCCCGCTGGCTCCGGTCCGTCTCCTCGGTCACCTCGATCCCCCGGCGATGGCGTTCGATCCACGGCGGCACGCCCTCGGCGACCACCCCCGAGCCGACCCGCACCCGGATGGTGGTCTCCTCACCCTCGACGACGAAGACCGCGACCACGAGGCGCAGCCCGGTGTGGTCGACCAGCTTCCAGCCGCGCTCGTAACGCCGGCCTCCGGAGCGGTCCGCGTGGGTGGAGACCACAGGCTCTCGGACGAAGGTCTCCCCCTGCGTGGCGCTCTGCACCAGCGTCGCGGCCACGAAGGCGTCGAGATCGCGCCCCACCCAGTTGACCAGCGAGGGGGCGCGGTTGTCGACGTCGGGCATCCCCGAGGGGTGGTCGAAATAGCCGATGGCCGCGATCGTCCCGGCGTGCCGGCGGCAGTAGACGATCCCGCCCACGGTGGCCCAGTGATTGGGGCACCAGGCGGTGTCGCAGCGCCGGCCCCTCCGGTCGACGTAGTGGCAGAGCACCCCCGTGTGATTGGAGCAGTCCCGTGCGCGGCACGCGAGGTCTCCCTCGGTGGCGGGGAAACGGGCGACCGACGGCGAGAGGGATGGCATCACCGGGGGCGGCGCGAAGGGCATCAGCGGGGGCAGCGGCTCCGAGGGAGCCGGCCGTGCGGGCGGGTCGGTGCCGTGGGCACCGCGACGGAACAGCGGCATCATCGCGTTCCGTGCCGCGATCGCATGATCCCTATCCTACGCCCGCCCCGCCATCTGGCTGAGGGCGGCGCCGAGGCCGCGCACGTCCTCCATCAGGGAGGAGAACTGGGCGAGGGTCAGGGACTGGGGACCGTCCGAGAGGGCGTCGTCCGGATGGGGGTGGACCTCCACCAGGAGGCCGTCGGCGCCGGCGGCAAGGGCGGCGAGCGCCATGGGCCGGACCAGGTCCCGATGCCCGGTGGCGTGGGAGGGGTCGACCAGGATGGGGAGGTGGGAGAGCGAGCGGATGAGGGGCACCGCACTCAGGTCGAGGGTGTTCCTCGTCGCCGTCTCGAAGGTGCGGATGCCACGCTCGCAGAGCACCACGTCCGGGTTGCCATGGCTCACCACGTGCTCGGCGCTGAGCAGCCATTCCTCGATGGTGTTGGAGAGCCCGCGCTTAAGGAGGATCGGTTTGCCGGCGCTGCCGACCGCCTCCAGAAGGGCGAAGTTCTGGGCGTTGCGCGTGCCCACCTGGAGCATGTCGGCGACGGCGGCCACCCGCTCCACGTCGCCGGGGCTCAACACCTCGGTCACGACCGGGAGGCCGGTCTCCGCGCTCGCCTCGGCGAGGTACTCCAGCCCCGCCGCCCCGAGGCCGCTGAAGGAATACGGCGAGGTGCGCGGCTTGTAAGCGCCGCCTCGGAGCAATGAGGCTCCCGCCGCCTTGACGGCGCGAGCCGTCTCCAGGATCTGGTCCCGGGACTCCACCGCGCAGGGCCCGGCGGCCACCGCGAACGGCGCGCCCTCCCCGATGCGCACTCCCCCCACGTTCACCACCGTCGGCTCGGGGTGCCATTCCCGCCCGACCTGCTTGTACGGCTTGCTCACCGGGACGGCAGCCAAGACCCCGGGAAGGGCCACCACCGCGTCCCGGATCTGCCCGGGGTTGCTCCCCAGAACGCCGATCGCCAGCCGATCGGTACCGGGCAGCTCGACGGGGCGGTAACCTCGCTCCCTCACGTGGCGGATGACGTTCTCCACCTCGTCGCGGGTAGCCTGGTGGCTCATCAGGATCAGCATGCGGGGATTCTGGCCCATGAGGCTCACAATTCGGGGCAGGAAGCAGATCGCGGCCTCCCGGCAGGCCGGCCCCTACCGGCTCGGGACCGACCTGCGCATCCCGCTCGCCACACTGCTCGACCAGGACCCGGTGGCGAATGTCTTCCTGAGGAGCGAGCTGAGACTGGGAGCGTCCCTCGAGGGCTGGTGGGGGCTGGGGGAGAGGGGTCAGATCCGGGCCGTGATGATGACCGGCTCCGTGGTCGTCCCATGGATTCCCGATCCCGGCGACATCCCGGCGTTCGCCGGAGTGCTCCGTCAGCACCTCCCCCGCATCATCATCGGCCCGGCCCCGACCGTTCGTACCCTGACCGCGTCGATCGCTCCCCGGCTGCGCGCGGTTGAGGTCCGGGATCCCCAACCCGTCATGGTCCTCGACGGCTCGATACCGACCCAGAGCGTGCCCATCCGCCGCGGCAGCCGCGACGACCTTGATCGGCTCACCGTGGCGGCCGCCGCGATGCATCGGGAGGAGATGGGGGTCGACCCCCTGGCGCTCGACCCGGTCGGATGGCGGCACCGGATGGCGAGCCTGATCGATCGAGGCTGGTCCTTTCTGCTCGTCGAGGGTGGCGAGATCGCCTTCAAGGTCGAGCTCTCCGCCTGGACCCCGGACGTGGTCCAGCTCCAGGGTGTCTGGACCAGGCCTGAGCTCCGCCATCGGGGGATCGCCACGGCCGCCCTGGCGGCCGTCTGTGCCGAGCTGCTCGCCGAAGTGCCGGTCTGCTCCCTCTACCTGAACGCCTACAACGAACCGGCCATGAGGCTCTATCGCCGCGTCGGCTTCCGCCAGGTCGGGGAGTTGGCGACCGTCATCTTCTAGCGGGCGCGGAAAAACCCCGACGGTCCTGAGCTGTCAGCACCGCGTCTGCGGCTGTCGGGCACCCCCGCGTAGGATGGCGTCGCCGCCGGGACGGGAGGCCCCGAGCCCCGGCCGCGGGGATGATTCCGAATTCAGGACTGGTTGTCCATGCCACGGCCCGCAGGGGGAGAAGGACGCTACATGGCGGGCCTCGACGGCCTGCGTGCTGTCGCCGTGCTCGCCGTCGTGCTCTATCACCTGAACGTCGGCTGGGCGTCGGGCGGGCTGCTCGGAGTAGGCGTCTTCTTCGTCCTCTCCGGGTACCTCATCACCGACCTCCTGCTGGCCGAGCGTGAGAGGGAGGGTGCGATCGCGCTCGGTCGCTTCTGGCTACGCCGGGCGCGCCGCCTGCTCCCAGCACTCTGGGTGATGCTGGTGGTGGTCACCCTCTGGATCGCCTTCCTCGACCCCGCGCAGCTGGCGGGCCTCCGCGGCGCCCTGGTCGCGGCGCTTCTCTACTTCAGCAATTGGTGGTACGCGTTCCAGCACGTCTCGTATTTCGCGAGCTTCGGGGCGCCCTCGCCACTCGGCCATCTCTGGTCGCTGGCGGTCGAGGAGCAGTTTTACCTGGTCTGGCCGCTGCTCCTCATCCTGGCCACCCGATTCCTGCAGCGGCGCTGGCTGCTGGTCGGCATCGTGGTCGCGGGCGTGGTCGCCTCCGCCTGGGCGATGGCCACGATCTTCCAGCCGGGCAGCGATCCCACCCGTGTCTACGAGGGCACGGACACCCGAGCGTTCCAGCTTCTCATCGGTGCCTCCCTGGCATTGGTCTGGCCGAGCCGCCGGCTGACCGGGCCCATCTCGGCGCTCCGGCGCCGCGGCCTCGATGCCCTGGGCGCGGTCGGGATGGCCGTCATCGTCGTCATGTTGGTGGACACCAACGAATACGAGACCTTCCTCTACCGCGGGGGCATGGTGATCCTCTCCCTCGCCACCGTGGCGGTGGTCGCCGTGCTCGCCCATCCGTCGACGCACCTCGGCAGGATTCTCGGTGCCCCGCCCCTGCGCTGGATCGGGGTGCGGTCCTACGGCATCTACCTCTGGCACTACCCGATCATCGTGCTCACCTCTCCGGTGGACGGCACCGCCGGCCCGCTGCTGACCCTGGCCCAGGTGGGTGCGACCGTGGTGATGGCGGCGCTCTCGTGGCGCTTCGTCGAGGAACCGATCCGCAAGCACGGGTTCCGCGGCGTCTTCGCCGGCCTCACGGCGCCACGCTGGTCGGTGAGGGGCGTCCCCACCGGCCTCTGGGCCGGCGCTGGGGCCGTGCTCCTCGTGCTGGTCGCTTCCGGGGTGGGCCTCTCCGGGATCATGCCGGCGACACCGACGGCGAGCCTGATCGCGCTGCCCCCTACTCTGGTGGAGTCCCCGAGCTCGGTTCCCGCCGCGGCTCCGGACGTCCAGGCCCTGCCGTACGACGCGTGCGCGACAGCGGCCGCGGTGACGCCGGTCACGCCCGTTCCCACCCCGACCGGATCGCCGCCCGCGCCCAGCTCGGTGGCGGTCACCGTCGTCGGGGACTCGATCATGATCGACGTCGCTCCCGAGCTGCATGCCCTGCTGCCCAACGCCTACATCACCGGGCAGGTCTCGCGGCCGATGTCCGCGCTCCCCGGGGTCCTGGCGCAGCTCAATGCCTCCGGTCAGCTCTACTCGCGCCTCGTTGTCGAGCTGGGCACCAACGGTCCGAGCTGGAACCCCAACCAGATCGCCGCGGTGCTCAACTCTCTGCACCTGCAGCAGGTGGTGCTCGTGAACTCCGGCAACGATCCCGCGCACCCCGATTGGCCGGCGATCATCAATCAGCAGCTTCTCCAGGTCGCCGCTGCCGTCCCCGGCACCACGATCGTGGACTGGTACGCGGCGAGCGCGGGGCACCCGGAGGACTTCATGTGGGGCGACCTCTCGGGTGACGGGATCCACCCCGGACCCATCGGCTCCGAGGCCATGGCCGTCCTGATCACCCAGGCGGTGGACTCCTGGCCCCCGCCATCGGCGTCGCCCGTTGCGTCAGCCGGCCCAGCTTTCCCCCACGGGTTGCACTGCCCCGCGTGAGGCCCGGGCCGCCCCGTGGTCAGATGAGGTGCGCCTTCCAGGCGATCAGCACGGCGGCGGCGCGGTCGCTGCAGCCGAGCTTGGCGAAGATGTTGCTCACGTGGGTCTTCACCGTGTTCTCGCTGACGAAGAGACGCTTGCCGATCTGGGCGTTGTTGCAGTGCTCCGCCATCAGCCGCAGCACGTCCAGCTCACGCGTGGTCAGGCTGTACGCCGGTGGGCTGTGGGACATGAGCGTCGGGTCGAGCAGCGATTCCCCGGCGGCGACGGCGCGGATGGCGTTGGCCAGCTCCTCCAGGCTCGCGTCCTTGAGCAGGTAACCGCGGGCTCCGGCCTGCAGCGAGGGGAAGATGTAGTCCTCGTTGCGGTAGGTGGTGAGGACGATCACCTTGGCCTCCGGATCTTCGGCACGGATCCGCCGGATGGCTTCGATGCCGTCGACGTTGGGCATCTGGACGTCCATCAGGATGATGTCGGGGTGGGTCTCGCGGGCTCGCTCGATCGCCTCCGCGCCGTCGGTCGCCCGCGCCACCACCCGGATGTCGTCCTCGACCTCCAGCATGGTGCAGAGACCGTGAAGGACCACGGGATGGTCGTCGGCGACGAGCACCCTGATCACACCGGCCCCGCCGTCTTGGACGTTGCGCCACCCTTCCCCGCGTCCGCGGCGACCGGCAGATCCACCGTGATGGTGGTGCCCCGGCCGGAGACGCTCTCCACCTGGAAGGTCCCTCCCGCGATGCGGACCCTCTCGGCCATCCCGACGATGCCGAAGGAGCCGAGCGGCAGCGCCGAGGTGTCAAAGCCGTGGCCGTTGTCCCTCACCGTCAGCTCGACGTGGTCGCCGAGGTTGCGCAGGCGCACGGTGACCCGCGAGGCTCCGCTGTGAGCCGCAATGTTGGCGAGTGCTTGCTGGGTGATGCGGAGGAGTGTGACCTCCGACTGCGGTCGGAGCGCGGGCGGGGGCACCATGTGCTCGGCCCGTAGCCTCGCCGCGATCCCGGTGCGATGCCGGAACCGCTCCACCTCGTTCTCGGCGGCGGCCACCAGTCCGGTCGAGCTGAGCGGGGCCGGGCGGAGGTCCCAGACCGAGCGCCGCGCCTCCGCCAGGGCCGAGCGGGCCAGCTCCTGGGCCGACGCCAGGGCCGGGAGGGACCGGTCGGGATCCCTGCTCACAAGTGCCTGGGCCGCCTCGAGTTGGATCACGATGCCGGTGAGCTGCTGGGCGAGCGTGTCGTGGATCTCGCGGGCCAGCCGGGCCCGCTCCTCCAAGACGGCCATCTCCCGGCCCTCTTCGGAGAGGCGAGCGGTGCTGAGGGCCAGCCCGACCTGGTTGCCGATGGCCATCAGCAGCGCCGCCATCTCGGGCCCGGGCGCGCTGCTTGTGCGCAGGCCGAGGGCCCCCAGGGGGCCGGCGCCGGTTCCCATCGGAAGCCCGATCAAGACCTCGTCCCCGTCCGCGCGGTTGATCAGCTGGTTACCGGTGATCGCGGCCACGGCGACCTCCTCCAGCCGGGGATTGGCGTCATCCCCCTCGGCCCGGCTCGCCATCAAGCCATCCCGGCCGGTACGGAAGCCGCGGCCTCCGGTGGTGGGCAGGACCGCCCGGACGGCGTCCAGCGCCCCCGCCAGAATCGCCTCGGGGTCCAGGGATCGGGTGAGCGACCCGGCCAGCTCGTTGAGGGCGAGCAGCTCCTCGTTGCGGACACTCAGCTCCGCGGTGCGTCTCGCCACCTTGTGCTCCAGCTCCCGGCTGGCGGCGAGGATCACCTCCCGTGAGGCGTTGATCTCCCGGCGCATCCGCTCCAGGGAGTCGGCCAGATCGCCGACCTCGTCCCTGCCCTGAGGCGGCACGTTTTCGTCGGTGTGACCTTCGGCCAGCCGTTCCGCCGAGGTCGTCAGCGCCCGGACCGGTGCAACCACGAAGCGGGAGAGCACCGTGGCCAGGGCGAAGGACGCGAGCAGCAGCAGCACGACGATCCAGATGGCGCCCTGGACGATGCTGTTGAGCTTCTGGCTGATCGCCAGACTGAGAGCGGTCTTGTTGGGCTCGAAGTTTGCCTTGGGGGCGGAATCGACGAGGATCCATCCCGGGACGGTGGTGACGGGGGCGACGAAGAAGAGACGTTCCACTCCTCCCACCGTCGCGTCGATCGGGGGAATGTCGGCGTCGGCGTTCTCCGCGCCCTTCAGTGCGGCCAGCAGGTTTGATCCGTCCTTGCCAACCGGCCGGGGGAGCTGGCCGCCGACCTGAAGGCTCCCCGTGAAGTTCTTGCCGGTATCCGACCCCGCGATCACCTGATTCCTGCTGCCGAGGAGGAGAGGGTAGGAGCCGGTCTCCGGAGGCGAAGGTGCCTCGGAGATCAGGCTGGCGAATTGGGCGAGAGGCACGTCGGCCCCCACCACCAAGCCGTCCCCGGCCTGGGCGTAGACGGTCACCACCCAGTTGTTGCGCTGGAGCAGGTTCTGGTACGGCTCCGTCCAGCCCGCCTGGATGGCCGCGGCCGGCGTCTGGGGGGGGGTGGTGGAGCTGCCCAACCCGATGAGGAGGCTGGTCTGGATTCCCTGGGGATTGCCCGCCAACCCCGGTACCTGGGGCACGGAGACGTCGCCCGGACTCACCCAGACAGCATTGTCGGTCTCGTCCATGATCCAGACTGCGTCGACCGAGCTTCCCACCTTTGCGACGTCGGCCAGCTGCTTGTCTGCGAAGCCGCTGAGGTCAGCCAGCGACTCTGCCCGGGTCCGCACATCCTCGGTGCCCGAGGTGGCCCCGACGAGCAGCTCGGCAGCCGTCGACGAGACGGTCGTGACCTCCCAGACGCTCTCTCCCACCTCCGAGTACGCGAGATCGTTGGTGGCCCCGGGCGTGCTGGTGGGAGCGGGGTTGACGGAGGGGGACGGGCTCGCCGTGACCGCCGGACTGCTGGTGGCGGTGGGGCCGCTCGTGGCCGTCGGGCTGGCGGAGGTGCCGGCGCCCGCGGCTCCCGGTGTGGGAGTGGGCGCCGCCGCCTTGGTGGTGGCCGTGGCCAGCGCGGCAGCAAGAACTGCCACCTTGCCCTGGAGCGCCTGCAGGTTGAGGTTGATGTCGGTGCTGGCGGTCCCGGCGAGCTCGGTCTGGAACGTGTTCTCCTGGTTGGTCACGAGGCCGGCGACGGCGCTGTTGACGGTGCTCTGGGTGATCCCGTGCAGGTCGACCGCGGTGAGCACGAAGAAGGCGCCGGCGGGCACCAGGGCAACCACCAGCATGGCGGCGAGAAGCCGGTCACGCAGCCGCCGTCGGGGATTGAACAGGGACAGCGTCAGCCGGGGACGCTTCATTCCCACCTCACCGGACCGAGTCGATGATCAGTCCCGAGTATACGGCCGCCCCTCGGGCCACCAGAACGCGCCAATCGGTACACAGTCGTGGGGTCCTCGGCGGCCGAGCCCCTAGAGTCACCGATACGTGAGCAGATTTCCAGCCGCAGCCGTGCACCGTCCGCAATGAATCGGCGATGAGAGAGATCGCCGACCTCGCCATCGACGTCGCCGTGTCCAGCGGTGCGACCTACGCGGACTGCCGCGTCGTCCAGCGTGGCATCCAGGCGATGACGGTCAAGGACGGGCGGTTCGCGGAGGTCTCCTCGTTTGAGGATGAGGGGATGGGCATCCGGGCGATTGTCGACGGGGCGTGGGGGTTTGCCAGTGTCGACCGCCTCGACTCCGACAGCCTCCGCGACGCGGCCCGCCTCGCCTGCCGGATCGCGCGTGCCTCGGCGAGGCTCCGCCGTCAGCCTGTGCGTCTCGCCTCCGCACCGGTCGCCACCGGCGAGTACGTGACCCCCATGGAGCGTGACCCCTTCGAGGTCAGCCTCGAGGAGAAGATGGATCTGCTGATCCGGACCGACGAGGCGATGGCCGCGGTGGCCGGGGTGACCACCCACGAGGCGTCCCTCGAGTTCGTGCGGGAGCATCGCCTCTTCGCGAGCAGCGAGGGATCGCTCGTCGACCAGGTCATCGTCGAGTCCGGGGGCGGCCTGGACGCGACCGCCACCAGCGACGACGACGTCCAGACGCGCAGCTTCCCCAACAGCTTTGGGCGCCACCAGCTCTGCGCCGGCTACGAGGCGATCGCCGCCATGGACCTCGCGGGCAACGCCTCCCGAATCGCCAGCGAGGCGGTCGCACTGCTGAGCGCCCCGCCCTGCCCGACCGGCAGGATGACGCTGATCCTCGATGGCACGCAGGCCGCTCTCCAGGTCCACGAGTCCTGCGGGCACCCCGTCGAGCTGGACCGGGTCCGCGGGGACGAGGCGGCCTACGCCGGGACCTCCTTCCTCACCCCCGACCTGCTCGGGCGCTTCCGCTACGGGAGCGAGCAGGTGACGATCACCGCCGACGCCACCACGCCCGGAGGTCTCGGCACCTTCGGCTGGGACGACGAGGGGGTGGCGGCTCAGCGGACCGTCCTGGTCGACCGCGGCGTGTTCCGGGGCTACATGTCGTCGCGAGAGACCGCGGCCGAGTACGGCTGGACGAGCACCGGGGCGATGCGGGCCGAGTCCTGGAACCGCATCCCCCTCATCCGGATGACCAACGTCAACCTCGAACCGGGCGACTCCAGCCTGGAGGAGATGATCGCCGGCACCGAGCACGGCGTCTACCTGGAGACGAACCGCTCCTGGAGCATCGACGACCGCCGCCTCAACTTCCAGTTCGGGACCCAGAACGGTTGGGAGATCCGGGACGGCAAGCGCCTCCGCCTGGTCAAGAACGCGCTCTATGCGGGGCGGACTCCCGAGTTCTGGCGGTCCTGCGACGCCGTCGCCGGCCCCTCCGAATGGAGGCCGTGGGGTGTCGTCAACTGCGGCAAGGGGCAGCCGGCCCAGGTCATCCACGTCGGCCACGGCGCCGCGCCCTGCCGCTTCCGCCACGCGTCGGTGACGGCGGCGTCGTGATCAGCCCCACGTCTCCCGACGATCTCCTGGCGCTCGCCGACTCGATCCTCGAGCGGGTGGGGCGAGATGGCGCCGAGGTGACGGTGGTTCACCACGAGGAGGCGCTCACCCGATTTGCCCGCAACCAGATCCATCAGAACGTGGCCGAGAGCTCGCGCCGCATCCGACTTCGCCTCATGGGCGACAAGCAGGTCGGGGTTGCGGAGATTCGCGGCGAGGTCGACGATCTGCAGGGGCGGCTGATCGCGGCGGCCGAGGCGGCCCGCGAGCTGGCCCCTGACGGCGAAGTCACGCCGCTGCCCCGCCCCGACGCCGGGCCGGACGGCCCGGTTGCCCACTCCCCGGCTACCGCCGCGTGCACCCCGGAATGGCGGGCGGGGCAGGTGGGGACTGTCGCCGCCGTCAGTGGCGTGGCCGGCTTCGAGGCCTTCGGGGCGCTCCAGACGTCACTGACCCAGACGGCCATCGCCAACAGCCAGGGCGTACGGCGCCACGCCGCGACCACCGCGGCCAGCCTGATCTGCGTGGCCCGCGGAGAGAACGGCTGGGGGTACGCCGACCGCCACCACCATGACATCCGCCGCCTCGATGCGGAACAGGTGGCCCAGGAGGCGGTCGAAACCTGCGGCCGCAACCAGCAGGCCACGGCCCTGGACCCGGGCGTGTACCCGGTCGTGCTCTCCCCCTGCGCGGTCGCCGATCTGGTGGGGCACCTGGCCGATCTCGGATTCAGCGCCCTGGCCCACCAGGAGCACCGGAGCTTCATGCGCCCCGGAGAGCGGCTGATGAGCCAGCTGGTGAGCATCGCCGACGATGCCGGCCATCCCGACGCCATGCCGTTCCCGTTCGACGACGAGGGCGTGTCGACGCGGGGCGTCAGCTGCATCGAGGAGGGGGTCTGCCGAAGCTTCCTGCACGACAGCGCCACCGCGCTCCGGGAGGACGTCCCCTCCACCGGTCATGCCCTCCCCATGCCCAACACCTTCGGCCCCTGCGCCCGTCACCTGGTGGTCGCAAGCGGGGAGAGCAGCATCGACGACCTGATCGCGGCCTGCGACCACGGCCTCTACGTCACCCGCTTCTGGTACGTGCGCGACGTCCATCCGCTCCGGACGGTGATCACCGGGATGACCCGAGACGGCACCTTCCTGATCGAGAACGGGCGCCTGGGGCGCCCGGTCCGCGACCTCCGGTTCACCCAGAGCATCGTGGATGCCCTCTCCGACGTGAGGGGCGTCGGCCGGGAGAGATCGATCGAGCTGGATGAGAGCGAGCGCGCCCTGCTCGTCCCCGCGCTCGCCCTGGGCAGCTTCACCTTCACCTCCTAACCGCAGGGCCCCACGCCGCAGGCGGCGCGAGGGCTTCCCCACGCCGCAGGCGGCGCGAGGGCTTCCCCACGCCGCAGGCGGCGCGGGGACCCCTGCTCCTCTCACAGGGGCTCGCCGCCCCTCGCCCCGGTGGCAGAGCCACACGGGGCTCACCCCGCCATCGATGCGGCAGGCCGCGTGGGGCCCTACGTCGTCAGGGTTTGCCAGGCCGGCTGATCGGTCGCGGCCGGGTCCCGGGCGGTATGCTCGCTCCGCCGTGGCCCCACGAGTCTCCCCCGATGCGCCGACCCGGAAGGTGCTGATCGTCGAGGACTACTACGCCCTCGCCGACATCGAGTCGCTGCTCTGCACCATGGAGGGCCATGAGGTCAGGGTGGCCAAGACGGGCGACGAGGGCCTGGCCGCCGTCGCGGAGTTTCAGCCGGATCTCGTCCTCCTCGACCTCATGCTCCCCGGGGAGTTGACCGGTACGCAGGTGCTGGAGCGGATCAGGTCGGATCACGGTCAGACCCCCAAGGTCCTGGTCGTCAGCGCCCTGGTCAACCCTGCGACCGCAGTCCAGCTGGAGGCCTTCGGCAACGTCCAGACTCTCGCCAAGCCCTTCAAGATCAAGGACCTGAGCAGCCGCATCCAGGCGATGCTGGCCCCGTAGCCCAAAGTTGGGTCTTGCCAAGACCAGCTAGCTCGTGGAACATTCCCCGGCAACCGGGATGGCCGCCATGGGGATGGGAGTTCCCGGCTCACGCGAGGTAGTCAGTCATGGCCACAGCTGTCGATGTCGGACTGTCCACGCCGGTGCGCAACACCGGTGCGACCCTCGGAGAGAGGCAATGACAGCCGTCACCCAAGCCGGAGGTCCCCCGCGGGGCGAAGTTGACGAGGGTTTGAAGCGCGATGTGGGCTTCCTTGGCCTGATGTGGGCCTCGGAGGGATCGATCATCGGTTCCGGATGGCTGTTCGGGGCCCTGACCGCGACCGTTCTCGCCGGCCCCGCCGTCATCTTCTCCTGGATCATCGCCTCGGCCATCGTCATCCTCCTCGCTCTCATCCACGCCGAGCTGGGCGGCATCTTCCACGTCAGTGGTGGGACCAGCCGCTTCCCCCACTACGCATTTGGCAGCCTGGCCGGAGCGTCCTTCGGCTGGTTCTCCTATCTCCAGGCCGCCACCGTCGCCCCGGTCGAGGTCCTCGCCACCGTCCAGTACTTCTCCACGGTCTCGTGGGCGTCCGGCTGGTTCCAAGTCGACCCCGCAACCGGTGCCGGAACCTTGCACGGTGTCGGGCTCGTGGTGGCGGTCGTCCTCTTGGTGGTCTTTGCCGCCATCAACCTGGCGGGCATCAAGTGGCTGTCGAGGAGCAACACCTGGGTCACCAGCCTGAAGGTCTTCGTCCCGATCCTCGCCATCGTGGTGCTCGTCACCACCCATTTCCACGCCGGCAACTTCACGGCATTGGGTGGATTCTTCCTCAAAGGCGCCAACGTCCCCATGACCATCATGAAGGCCATCCCGGCCGGCGGCATCGTCTTCTCCCTGCTCGGTTTTGAGCAGGCGGTGCAGCTCGGAGGTGAGAGCAGCAACCCGCGGCGGGACATCCCCCGCGCGGTCATCGGGGCGACGCTCATCGGGGCCCTGATCTACATCCTCGTCCAGTTCGCCTTCATCGGCGCGCTGGCACCGGCCACCCTCGCCCATTCCTCCACATGGGCGACCCTCGGGACCAACAACTCGGCGCTGGCAGCCTCCCCCTATGCCACCCTGGCGACGATCGCAGGATTGGGCTGGCTCGCGGTGATCCTCCGGATCGACGCGGTGATCTCCCCCGGCGGCACCGGTCTCATCTACAACACCACCACCTCGCGCCTCTCCTTCGGCCTCAGCAAGAACGGGTTCGTGCCCGAGATCTTCGAGGCCACCAGCAAGAAGAACAGGGTGCCGGTCTTCGGCATCATCATCGCGGCCGTCGTCGGCGCCCTCTTCCTGCTCCCCTTCCCGGCCTGGAGTGCGCTGATCGGCCTGGTCACCAGCGCGTCGGTGCTGATGTACACGGGCGCGCCGCTCGCGCTCGGTGCACTGCGCTACTCGAAGCCCCAGCTCCACCGCCCCTACCTGCTGCCCATCGCGGCTGTCCTCTGCCCGCTGGCGTTCGTCTGCGCCAGTGAGATCGTCTACTGGGCAGGCTGGCAGACGTACAGCACCCTGATGGTGGCCGTCGCCATCGGATACATCCTCATGCTCATCTCCGCAGCCTTCAAGCTCAACCCCAAGGAGCCCAAGATCGACTGGATCGCGGGGGTGTGGATCTTCCCCTACCTGATCGGGATGGGCGTCATCTCCTTCTTCGGGCAGTTCGGCACCGGGGGGATCATCGGAGGCGTCGGTCCCTTCAAGAACTTCATGGTCGGCGGCACCGGTTACATTCCCGGCGATGTCGGCATCCCGTTCTGGTGGGATCTTGCGGTCGTCGCAGTGTTCAGCCTCGTCATCTATTACACGGCGATGCGCTTCCGCCTTTCGGAGGCGCAGGTGGACGTGTACGCGTCCCACCTCTACCCGCCGGAGGGTGAGGTCACCGCCGCCGCGGCCCTCTACTAGTCGGCCGATCCCTCGATGACGTCATCCGAGCGGCCGACGCCGCCTGGGGCGGCTCAGCTCTATCCACTGCGAGCCTGACTGATAGGGTGTAGCCTCTTGTGCCTGTCAGCGTTCCATGCTGGGGACCAGGGCGTTTCGCACATGGTCAGGCCTCAAACGCCGGCAGATGCGCACTCCCTTCGGAGATGGGGTCCACCACGATGAAGCGATCGGGTCTTGGCGGAATCGCCGTCTTGGCATTGGTTCTGACGTCCTGCGGTTCTACCCACACGACTCCGACGGCCAGTGCGACGACGAGCAGCAGTCCATCGAGCACCACCACGCCGGCGCCCACTCCGACCCCCACACCGCTCGCCGACTGCGCCACCCCCCCGGCGGGCGGGACCCCAGCGGCCTGGGGCTTCGGCGTGATCAAGGGCTCGGAGGTCGAGGTGGTGGGCACCGACGGCACCGTGCTCAACACGGCGCCCAAGGGCGGTTACGGCTCCACGGCTCCTGTGGAGGTCGGGGTGGGCCAGGCCGGCGTCTACTTCTACGACGAGAGCACGGGGGATCTGTCCGTGCTGGGCAAGAGCGGCCCGGCCCAGGTCTTGGGAGACGTCACCCCCGCGGGCGGGTGGAACACGGTGGACAACATCAGCCTGGCCGAGTCGCCGAGCGGTGCGTGCTGGGCCTTCGCTGTCGACTCCTATGACGCCAGCCAGGTGGCCACATCCCAGATCTATGTTGGCGGCACCGGGATCCCCCCGACCCTCGTCACCACGCTCACCCGGCCCAACATGGTGAACGGAGCCGCCGCCGGCGGCTATCAGGTGCTGCGCTGGGATGCAACGGGCGTGCTGTTGGGTTCGTATCCCACCGGGGTGGGCGGCGCGGGCCCCTTCATCGACGAGAGCTACTCCTTCGCGATCGTGGTCCGTCTGGACCCTGCGACCGGCACGGTGTCCGCGCCGCTCTGCAGCAGCGGCCAGTTCGCGGATGAGGCGACGGACGGCAGCGTCGCCTGCCTCAGCGGGCTCGGCTCGGATGCCAAGATCGCCGTGACCAAGCCGGGCGGAGCGACGACGACCGTCGACACCGGTTCGGACTCGGCGGGAGAGGTGGCCTTCCTGGGCGGCACGTCAGCCGAGCTCACGTACTGCACCGCCGCCACCGTCAGCAGCCCCACCTATTACTGGATCGAGAACCTTCTCGCCGTTCAGCTGGGAAGCTCACCCACGACCCTCATCCAAGGGAACACCACGGGGGGGCTCGAGGGTCCCTACGCCTGGTTCAAGCTGGTCGGCGGCACGTCGATCGCAGAGATTCAGGGTGCCAGTGGATCCACGGAGCTGGTGGAGGTCAATTTCAACACGGGTCAGACCACGACCCTCGCCCCCGCCGACAGCCTCCTCGGGGTGCTCTGAGTCCCTCCTGGCAGGGTGCTGAAGAACCCCCGACGGTCCTGTCGCCCCCATCCTCGGCGATGCGTGCGTCGCCTCCTGCGGGGGCTCGAATACCTACAGGTATGCTCCCTCGCCTCCTCGTCGGCTCCTTCGCCTCACCGGTCTGGGAACGACATCCCTCGCCGGGNNCCCTGCTACGCAGCCGCCTCCGGCGCGCCCGGCCCCCCTCCGTCCTCGAAACGGCTCCCGTAGACGGCGAAGTAGCGCGCCTCCGGGTGGTGGAGGACGATCGCGGCGGTGGACTGCTCCGGCACCAGCTGGAATCCCTCGGTGAGGGTGACCCCGATCCGCTCCGCCGGGACGATCCGGAAGAAGACCTGGTGGTCCTGGAGATCGGGACAGGCCGGGTAGCCCCAGGAGTAGCGGCGGCCCTGGTCCGGGCCGAGCCCGAGCTCGCGGCGGATGTGGGCGTGGATGTACTCCGCGGTGGCCTCGGCCATCTGGGTGGCGAAGCCGTGAATGCGGAGCATGTCGTCGTAGTCGCCCTTGACCTGGAGCTCATTGGAGACCTCGCTCGTCCGGGGCCCGGTGGTCACCACCTGGAGTGCGATCACGTCACGCTCGCCACCCACCGCCAGCTCTCGCGGCCGTACGTAGTCGGCCAGGCAGAGGCGGTGCTGCTCGCCCTGACGCGGAAAGGTGAATCGCGCGATCTCGCGCTCGTGGTCCTCGGGGTCAAAGACGACGACGGCGTCGCCCTCGGCCAGCGCCGGCCAGTAGCCGTAGACGGCCTGCAGGTCGAGCCAGCCCTCCCGCTGGGCCTCATGCATCGACCTCTCCAGGCGGGGCTCCAGCTCGGTGCGCACCAGCTCGGCCCACCGTTCCGGATCGTGGACCCCGCGGAACTGCCAGCTCATCTTGAAAAGCGAGTTGCGGTCGATGTGCGGGTACACCGCCTGGGCGTTGATGCCGGTCACCACCTGGGGGCCCCAGAAGGGCGGCGTGGGGATGGGCGCGTCCGTCCGCGTGGCGCTGCGCGCACTGACCACGATGTTGGGCAGCTCGGCCTTGGCAGCTGCCTTCGACCGCTCCTGCTCGCGGAAGGCGTGCGCCTCGGCGCGGACACGCTCCAGGAGCGGCACGCGACGCTCCGGATCGACGAGCTGGTCGCAGGTCTCCAGCCCCTCGAAGGCGTCCTTGCAGTAGAAGACGCCGGGCTCGTAGGCACGCTCCGGGTCGAGGTAGAGGATGCGCCGGCCGAATCCCCGGTTGATGGCGGCACCACCGATGATCACGGGGTAGCCGAGACCGCGGCGGTCGAGCTCCTCGACCATCATCGGCATCTGCTTGCTGGTGCTGACCAGCAGCGCGCTCAATCCGATCACGTCCGCGTCGACCTCGATGGCCTTCTCGACGATGGTCGTCAGAGGCACCTGCTTGCCGAGATCGTGGACGGTGTACCCGTTATTGCTGAGGATGGTCTTGACCAGGTTCTTGCCGATGTCGTGCACATCGCCGAAGACGGTGGCCAGCACCACCTGGCCCTTGGTGTAGCCCTCGGTCCGGTCCAGGTACTGCTCCAGGTGGCCCACGGCGCGCTTCATCACCTCGGCGCTCTGCAAGACAAAAGGCAGGATCAGCTCCCCCGCTCCGAAGCGGTCACCGACGTCCTTCATGGCCGGGAGGAGGATCTCGTTGAGCACGCTGATCGCGCTTTGGTCACGGAGCGCCTCGTCGATCAGTGCCTCGATCCCATCCTTGCGGCGGTGGAGGATCTGGGCGTGGATGCGCTCGGGTGCGGCGAGTCCGGCGAAGGGGTCGACCTTCTCCGCCCCGACCCGCTCGGTCACCCCCGAGAAGTGGTCGATGTAGCGGGAGAGCGCGTCCGCCCGGCGGTTGAAGATGAGGTCCTCGGCGAGCTGGCGCCTCTCCTCGCTGATCTCGGCGTAGGGGACCGTCTGGGCGGGATTGATGATGGCCGCGTCGAGGCCCGCCTGGACCGAGTGGTAGAGGAAGACGCTGTTGAGCACGGCGCGGGCCGGTGGCGTCAGACCGAACGAGACGTTGCTGACCCCGAGCGAGGTGAGCACGCCCGGCAGCTCCCGCTTGATCAGGCGAATGCCCTCGATCGTCTCCACCGCCGAGTCGATCCACTCGGCGTCCCCGGTCGCCAGGGTGAAGGTGAGGTCGTCGAAGAGCAGCTGGTGGGGTGCCAGCCCGTACTCGCCGCAGGCGATGTCGCGGATCCGCCGCGCCACCTCGAGCTTGCGCTCGCGGGTCCTCGCCATCCCCTGCTCGTCGATCGTCAGGGCGATGACGCACTGCCCATGGTCGCGGACCAGGGGCAGCAGTGCTTCGCAGCGGGCGCGCCCATTCTCAAGGTTGACCGAGTTGACGATGCCGCGGCCCGGGTAGGCCTCCAGAGCGCGCCGGATCACCAGCGCATCGGTGGAGTCGAAGACGAGCGGCGCCTCGATCGCCTGCTGGAGAGCCTTGACGGCGGCCGACATCTGATCGCCCTCGTCGCTCCGTTCGGTGAGAGCGACACAGACGTCGAGAGCGTGGGCTCCGCCCTCCACCTGACCCAGAGCCACCCGGACGATGCCGTCGTAGTCGTCGGCGATCAGCAGCTCCTTGATCTTCCGGGACCCCTGAGCGTTGACCCGCTCACCGATGAGCAGTGGCTTCGGCTCCTGGTCCAGGTCGGTGGCGCGGATGCTGGAGGCGAGACGGGGGCGCTCCTGGACATCACGCGAAACCGGGGTCGCTCCGCCCACGCGGCTGACCAGAGCTGCGATGTGCGCCGGGGTGGTGCCGCAGCAGCCGCCCACCACGTTGATCCCCAGGTCTCGGACAAACTCTTCCAGATGGTCGGCCATCGGCTCCGGCTGCATCGGGTAGTGGGCGCGGCCGCCGACGTTGAGGGGCAGGCCGGCGTTGGGGATGCAGGAGATGGGCAGCCGGGTGTTCTCGGCGAGGTAGCGGATCGGCTCCCGCATGTACTCGGGACCGGTCGAGCAGTTGAGCCCGACCACGTCCACCTGCAGCGCCTCCAAGATGGCGAGGACGGCGGCGATGTCGGTACCGAGGAGCATCCGGCCGGAGACGTCGAGCGTCGCCTGGGCCTGGATGGGGACGTGGCGGCCCGTGCTCTCGAAGGCCTCGCGGGCCGCGAAGATCTGCGCCTTGACCTCCAGGATGTCCTGGCTCGTCTCGATGATGAGCAGATCGGCGCCACCCTCGAGCAGCCCCTCGGCCTGTTCGCGGAAGGCCGCGACCAGCTCCCCGAATGTGATCCGTCCCAGGCTCGGGTCGCTGCTTGCGGGCAGGAAGCCGGACGGTCCCATGCTGCCGGCGACGAAACGGGGCTGCTCGGCGGTGGAGTGCTCGTCGGCGAGCCGCCGGGCCAGCCCCGCCGCCTTCTCGTTGAGCTCTCGCGCCCGCTCCCCGGCACCCCATTCGGCCAGGCGGAGGGGGGTGGACTGGAACGTGCACGTTTCGATGACGTCGGCGCCGACCTCGAGGAAGGATCGGTGGAGCCGTTCGACCAGGTCGGGGCTGTGAAGCACCAGGCCGTCCACCCAGCCCTCCAGGGCCGCCCCGCCGAACTGTGCGGGGGTGGGGTCCATGGCCTGGAGATTGGTCCCGACCGCGCCGTCGAAGACCAGGACGCGGCGGCTCAGTGCTTCGAGGTAGGGACTACTGCTCATCGAGTTTGCACTTTAGATGCGAATCCCTTTGGCGGGGTGACGTATGGCGGGGTGAGGCGGCCCCGGCTCAGCCGGGCCGCCGAGGGGCGGCGAGCCCCTGTAAGAATGGCAGGGGTCCCCGCGCGGCCTGTCGCGTGGGGCGCGGCGAGCCCCTGTAAGGATGACAGGGGTCCCCGCCGGGCCTGCCCGGTGGGGCATGCCGTGCTACGCTCGACAATCGGGGCGGTCCTGCCGATCGGTTCCGTTCACCTTACGAGGAGACACTTTGGCGCGACGTCCATCTCGACCAGCCACCCGCCGGCGCAGCCCGGTGCGGCGGCGTGACCCCACTGACACCACCAACTCCCCCGAGGTCAAGGAGGAGACGATTGAGATGGATGCCACGGTGGTCGAGCCTCTGCCCAACGCCATGTTCAAAGTGCGTCTCAAGACCGGGCAGGACGTCCTCGCCTACACCTCCGGCAAGATGCGCAAGTTCTACATCCGTATCCTGATCGGCGATCAGGTGAGGGTGGAGCTGAGTCCCTACGACCTGAGCCGGGGACGTATCACCTTCCGCTACAAGTAGCCGGGCCCGCGGGCGCGGAAGTCGGCGACCGTCGTCTCGAGGCCTGCGTCCAGCGACCAGCGTGGGCGCCAGCCGAGGCGGGATGCGGCCAGCGACGCGTCCAGGCAGGAGCGCTGCTGCTCTCCGGGCTTGCCCGGTCCGTGGTCGGCGGGGGTTGACACCCCGATGATGCGAGCCAGCCGCCGGTGGAGCTCGTTCACATCGCATTCGGTGCCCGTGCCCACGTTGTAGGCGCCGGGTGGCCCCGCGATCGCCGCCAGGTTGGCCGCGACGACATCGGCGACGTAGACGTAGTCCCGGGTCTGGGTACCGTTCCCGTTGATGCTCGGAACCTCCCCCCGCAGCATCCGCTCGGTGAAGATGGCGATCACGCCCGCCTCCCCGTGGGGGTCCTGACGCGGTCCATAGACGTTGGCATAGCGGAGCGCGACGAACTCGACGCCGTAGACGTGGCTGTAGACGCCGCCATACAGCTCCGCGGCGGCCTTGGCGGCGCCGTAGTTCGAGGCCGGCCGCTGCGGATGGCTCTCCGGCGTCGGGATCTGCTCGGTGTCACCGTAGATCGCGCCTCCACTGCTGGCGCAGACGACGCGCCGCACCCCCGCGGCAGCGCAGGCCTGGAGGAGGTTGACAGTGCCCAGCACATTGATCCTGGTGTCGAGCAGCGGGTCCGCCAGCGAGCGCCGGACATCGATCTGGGCCGCTTCGTGGAACACGATCTCAGGCCGGATCTCGCCGAGGACGCCGCCGAGATCCTCGGTGACGTCGGCCTGGACAAAGCGTGCGGCCGGCGGCACCTGGGAGCGCCGGCCCCGTGAGAGGTCGTCGAGGACGCTGACCTCATGACCGGCCGCAAGCAGGGCTTCGGAGAGGTGTGAGCCGATGAAGCCCGCCCCCCCGGTGACCAGCGCTCTCATACCACGGAGTGGGTCACGGGACGGGCGTCATCCCGCACCGCCCGGCCTTCCACCTGCGCGGCTCTTTGCGCGGCGGCGTCTCGAGAGATCCAGAGGTGGACCAGGGCGAAGACGATGAACCCGACGATCAGCAGGCTGCCCCAGCTGATGCTGCCGTCCAGCAGGGCGATCGAGATCGCCAGGGTCTTGCTGAGGCCGGCCACGATGACGAGGGCGGTCGCCACGCCAGCCTGGACCAGGCCCACCCCGCCGGGGGTGAAGGGGACCGTGGTCAGCAGCGCCGCCACCAGGGCGACGAGGACGAACTGCGACGGTCCCACCTGGCTGCTCAATCCGAGGGCGGCGATGACCAGCCCGAGCCGACCCGATTCGCAGGCCCAGACCGCCAGGGTCAGCCCGATCAGGGTCGGCCAGCGGCGCAGCGAGGTCACCGCTCCGCTGCGGAACGATTCGTAGCGGCGGACCACCCCATTGGGGAGGTGCCGGAGGACGCGGCTCCCCCGGCCCGCACGCATCACCACGATGACCCCGATGCCGAACGCGCAGAGGAGCCCGCCGATGATGACGTAGGGGACC
Source organism: Candidatus Dormiibacterota bacterium (assembly GCA_003142035.1). Classification (GTDB taxonomy): domain Bacteria; phylum Chloroflexota; class Dormibacteria; order Aeolococcales; family Aeolococcaceae; genus Changshengia. Next base: position 6,039 of record PLOF01000085.1, on the reverse strand, counting down.
AGGGCCCCCGAGTCCTTCTTGTGGAAGACGTAGGCTCCCGACACGAGGAGCAGTGCCACCACGACGCAGAGGTCGAGGAGGCGCTCGCTGACCACGGTCCCGAACGCCTTGCTACCGGGGATGTGCTCCCGGACCCGGCCGAGGTAGGCGCGATAGACATCGCCCATCTTGGCCGGGACGATGCAGTTGACGAAGAACGACGCGAGGACGAGCGGGGCCAGGCGGCGGGTCTTGCGCACCTCCCCGGAGTTGGCGAGGAGTACCTGCCAGCGGAGGCCGCGCGCGATGAAGGAGAGGTAGTAGACGGCGATGGCGAGGAGGTAGAGGGAGAGGTTGGCGGACCGAATCTTGTCCCAGGCCTCCCCCCAGGGGATGTCCGCGCGCCACACGACCACCCCCACGATGAGGATCGCTGCGACGATCGAGATCAGGGTTCGCTTGGTCAGGAAACGGCCGGCAAGGGCCGGGGCCGTCTCGGCCCCTGGCTCGTCGACCACAGGCGTGGCTCCGCTCACGGTGGGACGCACCCTAGCACGCCGCCCCTGACAGGCTGGTTACGCAGCTGCGGCAGGTCCGCGCCCGAAGCGGGTCACGGGCGGACGCGGCTGATCAGCGGGCCCTCGGGGGCGGGGGGCGGTGCCATCCCGCCGCCATCTCGCTCGGCCAGGATGCGCGCCACCTGGTTGACGTGGGCGTCCGCTCCAGAGCGGGACCCGACGGGCCGGCTGTCCCACTGACGCAGCTTGAACACCCCCTTGAGGGAGGAGTACGGGATGCCCAGGGTCCGCATCTCCGGGGATCCTGGCTCCACCGACCTCCACAGGCCGCCGAAGCGCCCAAGAAAGGAATCGGGGGCGACCGAGGCGCGCAGCACCTGGCCGTCGACGAAGTGGAAGGCGGCGCGGTCCCAGCCCGCGAGGTCCTCGGGTGCCGGCTCGGGCTGGCCCACCACCAGCTGCCGGATTGCGGTGAGGGGGAAGAGCGCCCGCTCGTTGTTGGGGTCGGCGCCGCGGACCTCGGCCTCGAGCAGCGGGCGGTCAAAGCTCAGGTCGTCGACGTCGGCGTGGACGATCTCACCATCCACGAAGCTGATCAGGACGAGCGGCACGGATCGAGGGTACCAGGAGCGGCGAGATATGAGAAAGGCCCCCGGGAGACGTGCTCCCGGGGGCCTCAAATGCTGGGATCAGTTCCCTCAGGGTGCCGGCGGTGCCGCCGGTGCCGCGGGGGAGACCACCGGGGCGACGCGCTTCACCGCGCGCTTGACGGTGCGCTTGGCGACGGTGCGCTTGGCTGCCGGTGCCCGCTTGGCAACGGTGCGCTTGGCTGCCGGTGCCCGCTTGGCGACGGTGCGCTTGGCTGCCGGTGCCCGCTTGGCNNGCGACGGTGCGCTTCGCAGCCGGCTTGGCCGCAGTTGCCCGCTTGGCAACGCGCCGCTTTGCGCCGCGCTTGGCCGGCGCACGCTTCGCGGTACCACCGCGCACTGCCGAGGCGACTTGCCCAATCGCCTTGCGCAGCTCGCTGTCGATCTTCTCGACCGACTTCTCGAGCCCGGCGAGTCGCTTCTCCAGCTCGCCGACGGGCAGTGCCTTGACGAGACCCTGGACCGCCTTGAGGAGATCTCCGCCGGCGCCGCTGCGCGGTGCCGCGGCGCGTGCCCGACGAACCGTGGCTTTGACGGTTCGCTTTGCGGTGCCGCTCTTGCTACGTCTGGTCCTGGCCATATGCTGAAAGCCTCCGTTGGTGGTGACAACCAGCGGGTCTGCCGGTTGCCGGTCCTGCGTTTTGGACAGGGAGCGGATAATCGCTCCCGTCAGGATCGTCACATAGCATGCAGCCTATATACATGGATGTCAACGTGTGAGGGCGATTGTTACCACCGCAAAGGTGCTCTCGGCCGCCTTCCAACGGGTGCAGTCCACCGTGTGGCGCAACCCCGGCGACGCAATGACGGACGTGCTCGACGCGACTCGCATGCGCGCGGCGCAGGTCGGCGCGCCGTCCCTGTCACCGCGCACACCGGCCGTGCAGACCGGCGATTGCCGTGTGGGGATGATCTCAGTGCCCGACTCCCGTGCGGCGATCCAGGTCAGACATCCGCTTCCGTCAATCGAGGCGTCGGTACCAGAGTGAGGTCGGACGCAGGCCGGAGCGGTCAGGCCGCATTGCGTAATCGGGAATCACTCCCACCTTGGTCCAACCCATGTGGGCGTAGAGATGCTCCGCGTCGCTCCCCGTCTCCGTATCGAGGATCAGCAGGGTGCGCCCCAGGGCTCGGGCCTCGACCTCCAGCTGCTTCATGAGGCGGGCGCCGACTCCCAGCCGCCGTGCGGAGCGGTGCACCAGCATCTTCTGCACCTCAGCGCGGTGGGTGGCGTTGGACTGCCATGAGAGCATCAGCTGCACGCAGCCAACCAGCCGATCGCCGAGGAAGGCGGCGAGCACGACCCGGCGACCCAGGTCCATCTCGTTGAGCACGCCCGCGAACCAGTCCCGGGCCTCGTAGTGGGCGAGTGGTGCGACGAAGCTCACCGACGCGCCTCCCTCCACGGAGTCGACCAGCAGGTCGGCCAGGTCGTCGAGGTGACGGCGGGCGGAGAGGGCGTCGAGGCGGCGGATGACCACCTCGGGCCGGCGCCGGGCGGCGGGTTCGGTCACTGCAGTCACGGCAGAAGGTTACATGCCGGGTGCGCGGGCGCATCATCGACAGTGATGCCGGCGGTTCGGACCCCCACCTATCGGGCGATGGTTCTCCGCGAGCGAGGCTCCCCCCTCGCCGCGGAGAAACGCCCTGTGCCCGAGCCCCTCGAACACCAGGTGGTGCTGCGGGTCGCGGCCTGCGCCGTCTGTCGCACCGATCTTCACGTCGTGGATGGGGAGCTGGATCGCGGTGTCCTCCCCATCGTGCTCGGGCACCAGGTGGTGGGCCGGGTCGTGTCAGCGGGGCCGGATTCCACCCTGCAGGTCGGAGAGCGGGTGGGCGTGCCGTGGCTGGCCTCGACGTGCGGAAGCTGCGAGATGTGTGACGCGGGGCGCGAGAACCTCTGCACCTCTGCCCGATTCACCGGCTGCGACGTCGACGGCGGTTTCGCCGAGCTCGTCCTGGCCGACTCCCGCTTCTGCCTCCGCCTGCCCGATGCCTACGGGGATGTCGAGGCGGCGCCGCTCCTCTGCGGCGGCCTCATCGGCTTCCGAGCGCTTCGGATGGCGGGCCAGGCATCGCGGCTGGGCCTGTACGGCTTCGGCAGCGCCGCACACCTGATCGCGCAGGTGGCCCGCCACGGTGGGGCCGCCGTCTACGCCTTCACGCGGGCCGGAGATCTCGCCGGCCAGGAGTCTGCCCGCAGCGTGGGGGCGACGTGGGCGGGGGACAGCACGGGGCCTGCCCCCGAGCCACTCGACGCCGCCATCATCTTCGCCCCGGTCGGCGAGTTGGTGCCCCTCGCACTCGCAGCGGTGCGGCCCGGGGGCACCGTGGTCTGCGCCGGCATTCACATGAGCGACATTCCCCGGTTCCCCTACTCGCTGCTCTGGGGAGAGCGCTCGATCCGTTCCGTGGCCAATCTCACCCGGGAGGACGGCGCCGAGTTCATGGCGCTGGCGGAGAAGGCGCGGATCGACGTCCTGACCGAGGTGCTGCCCCTGGCCCAGGCGGATCGGGCCCTGGAGCTGGTCCGGGCCGGCCTGGCGCGGGGGACGGTCGTCCTGGTTCCGGACTGAGAGAGCCGCTCCGAGCCCGGCAACGGGGTGACGCGGGCCCTCCTCCGGCCGCGATGCGCAGGCGGGAGGTGTGAGATCTCTGCCAGCGGGTACAAATACCCCCATGACCGAGCACAGCGCCGAGCTTCTTCCGATACTTCCTCTTGACGAGGTCGTCGTCCTGCCTCACATGACCGTGACCGTCGCGGTCCAGGGAGAGGCCCAGCGTGCCGCCATCGAGGCGGCCAACCAGGGTAATCGCCTCGTTCTCCTGGTCCCCCGCATCGAGGGCAAGTTCGGCAGCATCGGCACCGTCGCGCGGTTGCAGGAGTCGGGCAAGCTGCCCACCGGCGCCGAGGTCTCGATCCTCACCGGGCAGTACCGCGCCCGTCTCGGCGCGGGGCAGGCGGATGTGGGCGGTGCGCTCTGGGTGCAGGTCGACCCCGCCCCGGACGACGAGAACCCCTCCGAGGCAGTGCTCGAATTGGCGCGCGAATATCGCGCGCTGGTCGAGAGCCTGCTGGAGATCCGGGGCGCCAGCGGAGCCATCCAATTCCTTCGCGAAGCGCGCGCCCCCGGACACCTGGCCGATCTCTCCGGGTACTCCCCCGACTTCAGCCTGACCCAGAAGCTGGAGATCCTGGAGGCGCTCGACGTCGAGAAGCGGCTGACCCTCGTCATCGCCTGGACCAAGGAGGCGCTCGGCGAGGCCGATCTCAAGGACCGCATCCGCACCGAGGTGGCCGAGGGGATGCAGAAGAACCAGCGCGAGTTCATCCTGCGCCAGCAGCTCGAGACCATCAAGAAGGAGCTGGGCGAGGGCGGCGACGACGTCGTCTCCACCTATCGCAAGCGGCTCGCTGACGCCGGCATGCCGGAGAAGGTGGCGGCCGAGGTGGAGCACGAGCTCGACCGGCTGGAGCGCACCAGCGAGCAGAGCCCGGAGCATGGCTGGATCCGGACCTACCTGGACTGGATGCTCGACCTCCCCTGGGACGTGCGCTCCGATGACAACTTCGACCTCACCGCGGCGCGCAAGGTGCTCGACACGGACCACACCGGGCTCGAGGACGTCAAGGACCGGATCATCGAGTTCCTCGCGGTCCGCAAGCTGCGCAAGGAGCGTGGATTGGAGGTGATCGGCGGGCGGGGATCAGGGGCGATCATCACCCTGGTCGGCCCACCCGGGGTCGGCAAGACCTCGCTCGGCGAGTCGGTCGCGCGCGCCCTCGGGCGCAAGTTCGCTCGCGTCTCGCTGGGAGGCATCCGCGACGAGGCCGACGTCCGCGGTTTCCGCCGTACCTACGTCGGCGCCCAGCCGGGACGCATCGTCCGCGCCCTCAAGGAGGCGGGCACCAAGAACCCCGTGATCATGCTGGACGAGATCGACAAGGTCGGCGCCGACTGGCGCGGNNGAGACCATCCCAGCCCCCCTCCTCGATCGGATGGAGCTGATCCGGCTCGACGGCTACACCGAGCAGGAGAAGCTGGCGATCGCCCGCGATCATCTGCTCCCTCGTCAGGTCGCCCAGGCGGGGCTGAAGCCGGAGGAGATCGAGGTCGGCGACGACGCCATCCTCAAGGTGGTCACCGACCACACCCGTGAGGCCGGGGTCCGCAACCTGGAGCGCGAGCTGGGCCGGATCACCCGCAAGCTGGCCACCCGGATTGCCACCGGCGTCGTGGAGACGCCGGTTAAGGTCGGATCTGACCAGATCAGGGACTATCTCGGCAAGCCCAAGTTCGACAACGAGGTGGAGGAACGGACGGCGGTTCCCGGCGTGGCAACCGGGCTGGCCGTCACCGGTGCGGGCGGCGACGTCCTCTTCGTCGAGGCGGCCACCGGCGGCTCCGACGGCAACCTCCTGCTGACCGGTCAGCTCGGTGACGTGATGAAGGAGTCCGCGCAGATCGCGCTCTCCTACGTCCGTTCGCACGCCGAACGGTTGGGGATCAGTGCCGAGGCGGCCGCCAAGGGCTTCCACATCCACGTCCCCGAGGGAGCGGTGCCCAAGGACGGGCCCTCGGCCGGGGTGACCATGACCACGGCGATCGTCAGCCTGCTCACCGGGCGCCCGGTGCGGAGCACGGTGGGGATGACCGGCGAGGTCACGCTGCAGGGCCTGGTGCTGCCCATCGGCGGGGTCAAGCAGAAGGTGCTCGCAGCCCACCGCATGGGCCTCACCGAGGTGATCCTGCCCCGGCGCAACGAGCAGGACCTCGACGACGTGCCCGAGAGCGTCCGTACGGCGATGAAGTTCCACCTGGCGAGCCGCGTCGACGATGTGCTCGCCATCGCGCTGGACCCGCCCCGCGCGGAGACCGGCGCGGCCGCCTGAG
>PLOF01000103.1 GCA_003142035.1 Candidatus Dormiibacterota bacterium | reverse complement strand
CGGCGCTGGTACCCGGAGATCCTGGCCGCGGCTCCCCCCAAGGTCGAGGCGCACCGTGCCCTCGACGACATCCGGGAGTCGATCGCCGAGCTGGCCTACTACCGCTCCACCATCTTCGCTCCATGACCAGCTCCCCGAGCCGGCCATCGGCGGGCAGCGGGGATGAGGAGATGGCCATGCCGTGCGCCGGGATCGTGCTCGCGGCCGGCTCCTCGCTGCGGATGGGCCAGCCGAAGCAGCTCCTCTCCGTCGGGGGCCGGCCCCTGCTGGAGCACGTCGTGGCCGTGGCCTGTGGCGCCCAGCTCGATGACGTCGTGGTCATTCTTGGCGCCGATCACGAGCTGATCGACCAGCGGGTTGATTGGGGCCGCGCCCGAATCCTGGTCAACCCGGACCATGCCTCGGGGATGAGCACCTCGCTGCGGGTCGGGCTTGCCGCTCTCGGTTCCGACGTCGAGCGCGCCATGGTCATCATGGGAGATCAGCTCGGGGTCAGCTCCGGGCTGCTCGATCGCCTACTCGAGGTGCACGCCGTCTCCCTCCTGCCGGTCGCGGCATTCAGCGTGGGGGGCCTGCTCCAGCCGCCGGTGGTACTACGCCGGGACCTGTGGGATGAGGTCATGGCCCTGTCGGGGGATGTCGGCGCACGGGGCCTGATCCGCACCCGTCCTGAGCTGGTCGCACCCCTGGTTCTCGGCTCGGATGTCGAGCACCCCATCGATATCGACACCCCGGACGACTGGCAGCGCTACCGCTCGTCCGTCTCGACCTGACGGTCGTACGCCGGAATTCGCCAGCTCTCCTCGGACTGGAGGAGGCCACCATGCCCGAGTCCAGCGAGGAACTCGCCATCCAGAGGCTCCCCCGCAAAGCAGCGCATGAGCAGCAGATCGAGGGCGCTGCGCCGTGAGAACATGCCGCACGAGGCCACGCCGATGACGGGCACGCCCTGGAGTCTGACCAACCAGTAGCTGCTGCCCGGATGCACCGGCAAGCCTCGGCGGATCACCTCAGCTCCGGCATGGAGCAGTCCGCGCCACGTGCTCTCCAACGGGTCCACGGTCGCCAGGCCGACGACGATGACCAGATCGGCTGTGGCCGCGGCGGTGAAGAGGGCGCTGTCCGCGGCAGCGGGGTCCTCCGGATACTCGATCGACCCCACCACGCCGTCGAACCAGTCCACGCGCTGCCGCAGCGAAGCTTCGAACCGCCGTCGAGTGGCCTGGTCGATCCGCTGCCGGACCACGGCGCTGACGCGCAGTGGGAGGAAGCGTCCCACCGTCACCGGGGGGCCGTGCGGGGCCGATGTGGCGATCAGTTCGGCCGCCTCCAGGGTGTTGCCCGGGATGGCGAAGGCGGTGATCTTGACACCGGCCAGGGTCCTGCCCTGCTCGACCGGAGCACCGTCGGAAATGGTGAATACGGTGACGCCCTCGACTCCGTTGATGGCGGCCAGGGTCGCTGCGTCCACACGGGCAAGTCCCCGCCAGGCTGCGCTCAGCCGGGCCTGCGACTCGGCGGGAGCATGGACCTCGACCCCCGGGCCTGCCACCGCGTGAGCCAGTCGTGTCGCCGCGGTGTTCTCGTCGACATCCTCCTTCTCCAGCCAGATGACGTGGAGCTCCTCGGGGGCCGCTCGAGAAAGGGTCGCGGCATCGGCGAGATCGAGGCGGTGGCCCTTGCGCAGCGCGGGCCGGCCATCGGCGCCCGGGATGTCGTGGCAGAGCACCGATCCCACCCACCCCCCGTCGTGGATCGCAGTCCCAGGGACGATCTCCAGTCTCACGGCGCCGCCGCCGGAGCGGCGGGGGAGAGGGCACCCCCCGATCGCCCCCGGCGGCTCGCCACCACCTCGGCGAGGATGGCGAGCGCTATCTCCTGAGGGGTGGCGGCGCCCAGGTCCAGCCCGATCGGGCTGTGAATTCGCGCGACGGCCGGCGCGTCCAGCCCCGCCTGCTGCAGGCGGGTGACACGCTTCGCATGGGTGCTCCGGCTGCCGATTGCGCCCACGTAGCCGGCCCGGCTCCGGAGCAGGACGCCCAGGGCCGGATCCTCGAACTTGGGGTCGTGGGCGAGGCAGACGGCCGCGTCGCGCGGCCCGAGGACCAAGCCGGGCAGGGCCTCGTCGGGCCATTGAGGGATGAGCAGGTCCGCGTCGGGGATGCGCTCCTCGGTGAGGAAGGTCCGGCGCGGATCGATGACCACGACCCGGTACCCGGCAGTCTTGGCCAGCCGCGCGAGGTGGATCGCGATCTCCACCGCGCCCACGATGACCAGCTGCGGTGCGGCGACGATGGGATCGATGAAGAGGGAGAGCCCGGCGACGTTCTCGATCCCCGGCAGCCCGGAGGTCAGACGGCCCGCGGCGGCTGTGAGCGCCGCCGACTCCGTGGCTCGGTCGCCCAGGCTCCCTACCAGGTGAGCCTCCTCGTCAGCTGCGGCCCTGGCGCCGGTGTGCTCACCGGCCACCACGCTCAGCAGGGCCACGGGATGGCGGACGCGGACAGCCTCTCGAACGGCGACGAGCGCCGGATCCGATCCGTCCCAGCACAGCGTCTCCACGAGGATGTCCATGCTTCCCCCGCAGGCGAGCCCCACCTCCCAGCCGAGCTCGTCGCTGATCCCGTAGTGGAGGATTCGAGGGGGAGCCTCACCTGCGAGGGTGGCCTGGGCCTCCTGGATGACCGCGGACTCCAGACAGCCACCGCTCACGGAACCGGCCATCCGCCCGTCCCGGCTGACCAGGAGCCGGGCTCCCGGCGACCGCGGGGTCGAACCCGCGGTGCGGATCACGGTGGCCAGAGCCATGACCGGGTCGGACCTCGCCCAGTCGTCGAGCGTCCCGAGCAGCTCGCGCATGAGTTTGAGTATGGCGCCGGTGCGAGTCCCCGGCCCCCTGACGGGGTCAGGCGGGGGCGAGACGGCTGAGGCAGTCCCGCAGCAGCCGCAGGCTCATGACCCGGAGCATGGCCAGCCGGTACTCCCGGCTGGCGCGGACGTCGGAGATCGGTGACGCGTGGGTGAGCAGGTCGCTGAGGACGCGCTCTCTGGTTGCCTCGGGAGCGCTGAGGTCCGCGAGGACGCCGCTCTCGTCGGCAATCAGGAACGCGCGCGGGCCGACCGCCCCATAGGCGAACTGCGTCCGCCCCTGGGTGTCCACCATGCAGGCGAGGTTGACCGTGGCCAGATCAACCCCGCGCCGTCGGGTCACCTTGGCAAAGGCCTCCCGATGGCCTGGCGGCCCGACGGGAACGTCGATCGACGTGACCAGCTCCCCGCGCTCCAACGCCGTGCGGCCGGGACCGACGAGGAACTCGGCAAGTGGCATGCGGCGGGTGCCCCGAGCGCCCGAGATGTTGACCTCCGCTCCGTAGATGAGGAGGGGAGGGACCGTGTCGGCGGCGGGCGACGCGTGGCAGATGTTCCCGACCACCGTGGCCCGGTTGCGGATCTGTACCGATCCGACCGTGGCCGCGGCGTCGGCGAGGGCTGGGAAGGTGGCTCTCACCCGTTTGTTGCGCTCCACGTCGGCCATGAGGGTCGTCGCGCCGATCCTCAGCCGGCTTCCGGTCAGGTCGATCTCCGGGGCGAGCTCGGCGATCCGCTTCACGTCGACAACCACCTGCGGTGCGATGGCGCCGTTGCGAATCGCCACCACCAGATCGGTGCCGCCGGCGAGCACGGCCGCTGCGGGGCCGTGCTCGTCCAGCAAGGCCAACGCCTCACCCAGGGTCACCGGCCGAACGTAGGTGAACGGGCGCATGGCCAGCCCCGTCAGAGGACCTTGTCGAGCTGGTCCATCAGCACCTGCGGAGTGGCAGCCCTCACCATGAAGAAGGGGCGCCCGGAGAACATGGTGACGAACTTCGCGCGGGCACGGCGGAGCTCGCTCGTGTCGAGGATGGGCATCGCCCAGCCGGGTGCGAGCAACTCGTTGGTGAGGAAGTAGTTCTGAACCGAGTGAAATGCCTGGAACTGCTTCTCGAACGAGATCATCTCGGCGCAGCTCGGATCGAAGTTGCCGTCGATGGCCGGCACCACCACGACATCGATGGTGGACGGCTCCTCATAGACTTCCCAGGTCGGCATCGAACCGAAGAAGATCTCGACCGCGCGGTCGGGCGCCGCTTTGTCGGCGCGCTCGGTTCCCTGGGCCCGCTTCTTGATGAACACGGTCTTGGAGCCCATCACCGCCCGAGCCGCCTCATCCACCACCGTCGTCTCGGTGGAGACGAGGGAGGCGCCCCGGCGGCAGGCCTCGATCTGGCACATGCTCTTGCCGTGGTTGGACTCGCCGCCCAGGAACATGACGGTCTGGTCGTGGTATCGGACCGCGGACGCGTGGAACGGATGCAGCCCGTGCTCCTCGAGGCGGAGCGCCAGCATGGCAACGCCCGCCTTCTGGAGGGGTCCCGGCGCCCACTCGCCGTTGAAGGTCATGGCATGACCGTCGTAGCTGACCGAGGTCTCGGCGTCGCGATTCCACACGATGTCGGGCTGGGTCAGGCTGGGCTCGGAGGAGATGTGGACGTCGGCGAGCCGGTAGTTGAAGAAGTCCATATCCTCGAGGATGTGGGCCCGCGGCTCGGTGCCGTGGTAATCGACCCTCACCCGCGCCGGTCCGACCGACAACTCCTCAATCACGTGCTGCTTCGTGGTCATGGTCTCTCCCGTCTTCAGATCGGATCAGTGAACCGGGCCGGCCAGCCCAGCCACAAGTTTGTCGTACAGGGATGCCGCGTTCTGGGTCTGGATGTGATTCATCATGTAGCCCTGTCCGATGTCGACCGGACAGCGAGTCGCGAAGTTGACCCGCTCGATTGTCTCCTCGCGCGACCAGCCCTTGGCGACCGCCTCCGCGACCGCGTTCACCCACTCGATGAGGACGGCTCGCTGGGCGGCCAGGTACCGGGTGGTGGTGACCGGGCCGTGACCGGGGACGAGGTGATCCACGTCGAGGCTGGCGATCCGAGTCAAGGAGGCCAGCCACTGGCGGACATCCGAGGTCATCAGCCATGTCTGGCACTCCGAGAAGACGGTGTCGCCAGTGAAGACGACCCGCTCCTCGGGGACATGAACAGCCACCTGGCCGGGGGTGTGGCCGGGCGTATGCAGCAGCTCGAAGGTGTGTCCACCCACCCGCAGGGTCAGATCCCCGGTGAAGACCACTTTCCCCTTGTTGGGATCCTTGAAGTACTCGTCGCGATCGGGGAAGATGGCCTTCCCCTGGGGGTCGTCGGTGGGGATCGCCTCAGCGGCGTAGGCGAAGGGGTCGAGGTCCGGTGAAGCCAGCATGAAGTTGTCGTACACACCCTGGTGGTGGACGACGGTGCCGGCGCCCTTGAAGTAGTAGTTGCCGAAGATGTGATCGACGTGATGCTCGGTGTTGATGACGTAGCGGATCGGGCCATGGGACTCGGCCAGCTTTCGCATCGCCACCGCGCGGGTGGGCAGCTGCGGGGTGTCGATGACCACCACGCCATCGCTGGTGACCACGAAGCTCGGATTGCAGCCTCGCAAGCCCGTATCCGTGAAGACGTTTGGTGTGAGCTGTTCCATGAGAGATTCCCTGCCCTTTTACTGGGTTGCGGTCAGACCGCCGTCGATGGTGAGGACCTGGCCCGTGACGAATGCAGAGGCATCCGAGCAGAAGAACAGAACCGCCCCGGCCAGGTCGTCCGGGCTGCCCACGCGGCCAAGCGGGACCCGGGCAACCAGGTTGGCCTTGAAGATGGGGTCATCGAGCAGCATCGCCACCTGGGGTGTGTCTACGAACGTCGGGGCGATGGCGTTGACCGTGATGTTGTGCTTGGCCCACTCGGTGGCCCACTGTCGAGTGAGCGAGTTGATGGCGCCCTTGGCCGCCACGTAGGCCGAGTAACCGGCGTTGATGCCGAGTTGTCCGCGCACCGATGACATGCTCAGGACCCGGCCGCCATTGCCGGCTTTGATCATCGCCTTGACCGCTGCCTGAGTGCCGTACAGCGTGCTCCGGAGATTCAGGTCCAGGATCCAGTCCCAGGCGTCCACCGGATAGTCCTCGGCGGGATGGAGGACCTTGCCGGCGCCACCGCCGATGGCGTTGAAGCAGATATCGAGACGTCCGAATCGACCCACCGCTTGGGCCACGAGCCCGTCGCACGCCTGGCGGTCCGTCGCATCTCCGGAGAGGCCCAGGCAATCGACGCCGGCGTCGCGCAGCTTGGCCTCAGCCGCCTTGATGCGGTCGGGGTCCTGGTCGATGATCGTGACCGACGCGCCGGCGCGTCCCAGCGTCGCGGCTATGGCTGAGCCGATGGCCCCGCCGCCACCCCAGACCACGGCCGCCCTTCCGCTGAGATCAAAGATACTCGACTCGCTCATTTGCTCAAGCTCCTATGTGTTGACCGGCTCTGCCCGGCTGGGCTGCCGTCACGCTGAGGCCTTGAGCGTAGCGACCCGGTCGGCAACCCGGTCGGCCGAAAGCCCGTATTTCTGCAGGAGGTCGTCGTTGCTGGCGGATTCACCGAAGACATCCGGCATGCCGATCCGGTGGACGGGGGTTGGACGGTGCTCCGAGAGCGTCTCGGCGACGGCCCCACCGAGCCCCCCGATCACGGTGTGCTCCTCGACCGTGACGACGAAGTTGGATCGCTCGGCGGCCTTCACGATGGCCGAGACGTCGAGCGGCTTGATGGTGGGCACGTGGAGCACGCAGGCCTGAATGCCACGGGTGGCCAGGATCTCGGCGGCGTCCATGACCCGCGGTGTCTCAGCGCCGGTCGAGATCAGGGTCACGTCGGCTCCGTCTCGGAGGGGAACCGCTGCCCCGAACTTGAAGGTGTAGCTGGAATCGAAGAGGTGCTGGGTGGCATCACGGACCAGGCGAACGTAGACGGGCCCCGCATAGCTGGCTGACCAGCGCAGGACCTGGTCGGTCTCGGTGTCGTCGGCCGGCGAGACGATGACCATGTTGGGCATGGCCCGCATGATGCTGATGTCGTCCACCACCTGGTGGGTCTTGCCGGCGCGGCCGGTGAACAAGCCCGAGTAGCCCCCGGTGATCTTCACATTGAGCCGCGGCTGGGCGATCAGCACGCGGATCTGGTCGAGCGGGCGGATCACAGCGAATGCGACGAAGGTGCTGATGTAAGGAATCAGCCCCACGCTCGCCATGCCGGCCGCGACCCCCAGCATGTTCTGCTCGGCGATCCCCATCTGGAAGAAGCGCTCGGGATGGGCGCGCTGGAAGGTCTCGCCCTTGGTCGAGCTCCCGAGGTCCCCGTCGAGCATCACGATGCGTGGATCGTCGTTGGCCAGCTCGGTGACCGTGTCGCCGAAAACCTCGCGCATTGCACGTCCCATCGGCAGCGTCATCGTGCGGCCTCCTCTGTTGCATCGACGGTCTCGCCCAGGCCTGTCATGGCGAGGGCGTACTCGCCGGCGTTGGGGACCTTGACGTGCCACTCGTAGCGGCCCTCGGCGAACGACACGCCCTTGCCCTTGACGGTGGTGGCGATGATCGCGATCGGGCGTCCGTCGCCGGTGCGTGCCTGGGTGAGCGCATCGAGAATCGCGGCCATGCTGTGCCCGTCGATCTCGATGACCCGCCAGCCGAACGCCGCCCACTTGGCCCGCAACTCTCCGGGCGCCTCCGGTGGCAGCCGGTGCTCGGGGGCGTCTCCCTGCCACCCGTACTGCTGCAGGCGGTTGTGATCGACGATGGCCACCAGCTGGTCGAGACCGTAACGGGCGGCGACGAAGGCGGCTTCCCAGACCGAGCCCTCCTGGCACTCCCCATCTCCGAGCAGGGCGTAGGTCCGGTTGGTGCGGCCCAGGGTCCGGGAGCCGAGGGCGATGCCCACCGCGGCCGAGATGCCCAATCCCAGCGACCCGGTGGACATGTCCAGTCCCGGCAGACGGGTCATGTCCGGGTGGCCCTGCAATCGGCTTCCCAGTGAGTCGAAGGTGAGCAGCTCGGCGACCGGGAAGTAGCCGCGCATGGCCAGCGTGGCGTAGAGGCCAACGGACGCATGCCCCTTGGAGAGGACGAACCGGTCCCGGTCGATCCAGTCCGGCTCCTCCGGCCTCACCCTCAGCTCGCGGAAGTAGAGGGCGGTGAGAATATCGGTTTCTGACAGCGAGCCACCCAGATGGCCCACACCCGTCTTGTGGACGGTACGGACGATCTCGACGCGAATGCGTCGGGCGAGCTCCTCCAGACGGGCGACGTCGTCACCCACCGACTCTCCCGGGGCGACCATCAGGAACTCCGCTTCACATAGGAGCCGGGGACGACGGGCGGCGAGAAGAGGCAGACCAGCTCGAGAGGCTCCCCGTCACCTGCCTCGGTGATGTGGAAGGTGCCGGGCGCGATGAGCACGGCCACACCGGGCTCGAGCTCGGCAGTCGCCTCGGGCGTGACCAGACGGCCGTGCCCGGAGGCGACGTAGATGCACTCCTCCTGGGTCTCGTGAACGTGCCCCGCGGGTTTGGACCCCGCCGAGTAGATGGAAACCCCCACGGTCACGTTGGTCGCCGGGCTGTTCGCCTTGTCGATGTACGTGTACCAGGTCCGCCCCGGAAGTGGCTGGACCGTTGCCTCGGCTCGGTCGACGCGCTTGATCATGGTCGTCCCTCACGTGTGTCCGGCCTGCTCCGGCCGTCTGCTCGATGGTTCATCGGTTCTCCCGGCCGCCTACTGCTCATCCGAGCGCCGGCGGCCGACCAACCGGATCAGGTCTTCGTGGAGCTCGAACCACACGCTGTGGTAGCTGTCGACACGCGGCGAGGCGACGTAGCGCTGATCGCCTCCCTGGGCGACGGTCAGCGCCCATTCAAGACGCCCCTGATAGCGGTCGAAACGGGCGAACGCAGCGGTTAGAGGGGCCATCCAGGCGACTGCATCGTGGTGGAGCTCCGCCAGGCGCGCGAGCACCTGGGCGTCGTAGGCCGGGTCGCTGTGATCGTTGAACACAGGCTCATCGCCGCTGGATCGGAGCTGCCAGGCGGTCACGGTGTCCTTCATCCGGAGGTCCAGCTCGTGAAAGGACGCCAGGAGCTCGACCAGCCGATCTGCACCGATCCGCTCGCGATCAGCGTCGAAGGCTGCGAGCGCCCGGACCTTCCCCTCCCCGGTGAGCCGGTCGCCGCCAGAGGTGGCCTCGATGAGGCCGGCGGCTGTCAGTTCGGCCACCAGAGCACTCACCGACTCGGGGTTACAGGCCAGGTTGAGGGCGAGCTGCTCGCCGGTCGCGGCCCCTTTGATGAGGAGGACCTCGAGGACCTCTTCACTGGTCACCGTCGCCGTCGCCGTCGCCGAGGCCGGCTCTTCCTCCCGGGTTTCGACCGGGCTCTCGCTCTCGGGACGGGGGATCTCGACGCCCAGCTGGTCGGCCCAGGCCAGCAGCGTGGCGGCCTCGTGCGCGATCAGCGAGCTCCCCGCCACCTCACCCGCGTAGACCTCGCCGGTGCTGCCGTCGATCGTGATCTGATCTCCGGCCTGGAGCTTCCGGCCGTCGATGGTCACCTCCCCCGCTGTCACCACAACGCCGGCAGCGCCGACGACCGCGGGGATGCCCCAACCGCGAGCCACCACGGCGGCGTGGCTCGCGAGCCCGCCCCGAGAGGTGAGGATGCCGGCGGACTTCTCCATGCCGCGGATGTCCGCCGGGGACGTCTCGGGGCGCACCAGGATCACGGTCCGGCCCGCCTTGGCGGCGATCTCCGCAGCCTCGGATGTGGTCACGATCTCACCGGCGGCGACGCCGGGGGAGGCGGGAAGACCGGTCGTGAGCAGGACGGTGTCCCCCGGATCGCGGACAAAGATCCGGGGCGGGTTGGCGAGATACCGGGCCACCCGACGCACCGCTTCATGGCGCGTGAGGGGAAAGCCAGGATCCTCCGCCATCTCCACGGCCATCCGCATGGCGGCCCGAGGGCTGCGCTTGCCAACCCGCACCTGGAGCATCCAGACCTTGCCCTGCTCGATCGTGAACTCGATGTCGCAGAGGTCGCGGTAGTGGCCCTCCAGCACGGCCGCGTAGCGCCGCAGCTCGGCGCCGGCCTGGGGCAGGCGCTCGTCAAGGGTGCTCAGGGAGTCCGGCTTGTGGGTGCCGGCCACGACGTCCTCACCCTGGGCGTTGAACATGACGTCACCGTAGAGGGTCTGCTCGCCGGTGGCGGGGTTGCGGGTAAAGAGCACTCCGGTGCCCGAATCGCCCCCCCGGTTGCCGAAGACCATGGCCTGGACCGTGACCGCGGTGCCGAGGTCGTCGGGGATGCCCTCGTGACTCCGGTAAGCCCGGGCTCGATCACTGTTCCACGATTCGAATACGGCTTGGACGGCGCCCCGGAGCTGCGCCCAGGGGTCGTCCGGCGCCTCGGTGCCGACGATCTCACGGTACATCTCGTGGAACCGCCGCAGGCAGTCGGCGGCGAACGCCTCATCTCCGGTCAGGGCGGCCAGCCCCTTCGCCGTGGCGTCGTTCAGCCCCAGGTTGAGGATCGTGTCCATCATCCCCGGCATCGAGATGGGCGCCCCGGAGCGGACGCTCACCAGCAAGGGATCGTCAGGGTCACCCAAGCGCCTCCCGGTCAGCTCGGCGAGGCGGTGGACGTGAGCCTCGACCTGCGCGTCGAGATCCGCCGGCCAGCCGGCGGTCAGATAGCTCTTGCAGACCGTGGTGGTGATCGCGAAGGCGGGGGGGACGGGCAGGCCGAGCTCGGTGGCCATGACCACCAGGTTCGCCGCCTTGCCACCCAACAGCTGGGTGAGGTCCGCCAGCGGCAGGGAGGGGGCGCGATCGATGTCATAGACGTGGTCGTAGACAGCCTGAACGAGCCCGTCCACCGAGCCATCGCCGCCGTCGGGGCCCCACTCAGGGGAGGACAGGGGCACCCCGCCATCGTCTTCGGGCCTGCGCGCAGATGCGACGCAGCCCTGGAGGCTGAGGGATCCCGCCTCTCCGTCACCACGCGGCGTATTCACGTCCATCACGTCATTCCCTGCATTGGGCGGTAACTTGACACGAAGCATCGGGGGGGTCCGTGGGGCTGCGAAAGGGCCATAGGTCCCCTTTGAGGGTGGTCATTGATCATCGACCAAGGATGATCGATCATCGATTAGAGGATAAAGGATCATCACGGACCAGGCCGGATGGCCCTTACTGACCGCCTCAGAAGAGGGAATACTGCGCGGCGCGGCTGGGCCCGGTCCAGCCGGCATCCGGACAGTGGAAAAGGGGAATGGGGCATGGGGGAAGTGATCTAAAAAAGAGGTCAGAAGGTTTCGCTGCGGCTGGCGGCGGCCATCACCGCCCGGTTTCTGCGTTTCGGCTGGCCGGGACATTGGACCCATCCAAGCCTGCCGGTCCGACCTCATAAGGAGAGTTAGGCAATGGCACTCGATCAATCCGCGGAAATCCAGATGGAGACGGCCCAGACCAAGGAGACGATCCCGTTCTGGCTCGCGGTATCCATCACCGTGATGTGCATCCTTCCCCTGGGCTTGTACTTCGGCCAGTACAGCCTGCCCCTCTGGGTGGCCTTCATCGTGTGGGCGGAGTACTTCGCCCTCGGTGGCACCCCGTCCAACATCAAGACCATCATTCCCGCCTACACCGGTGGTGTCGTCTGGGGCGTGTTGATGATCCTCCTCTACACCTGGTTCGCACCCCACATGACGGGGGCCTCGGTGTACCCGATGTACATCGCTCTGTTCATCGGCGTCTCCGCGATGGTCTACGTCATGAAGTACTTCAAGGTCTTCCAGACCGGATCGCTGCCCTACTTCAACGGGCTGTCGATGCTGCTGGCGGTCTACTTCGTCGGTGCCCACCCCGCCTTCACCACCAACGCGTACGTGCTGGTTCTCCTCGCGGGAGCCTACGCGCTCGCCGGCGGCTACCTGGGATGGATCATCGGCTGGTTCAACGTGACCATCACCTTCCCGCGGAAGGTCACCTCGGCGCGTTCCTGACAACGCTCTGGTTTCACCCTTCATTCGGAGGTCATGTCCATGAGTGCACCTGAGCAGAAGGCCGAAGACCCCATCTTCAAAGAAGAGGTCCTCGGTCAGTTTCTCGGTGACGAGAGCTTCCCGGTCACCTGGGACCAGGAGCTGGAGAAGCATCTCTTCTGGGTCTACGACGACCTGCACAACCCGCACCCCCTGAGCCCGATGCACCAGGACATCGGTCTCTGGACGCAGTCGTGCGACCACATGTTCCGCCGTTTCGGGACGCCCTTCGCGACCGACTGGATCGCCAAGAACGTCAACGGCTATCTCTACACGGCAGCCATCCCGGCCAACTCGGAATTCAAGATCGACGGCTTCGAGCTGGGAGCTCGCGCCGGCATGGTGGTGCCCCTCGACCCCGACTATGCCAAGAAGATCGGTGTCTACCTCGGCGCGGTGCTGCCCACCTATGGTGAGGAGTTCGCGGATTGGTGGTACGGCCGGCTCGTCCCCGAGATGAAGCGCAACTTCGACTATCTCGAGGGCATGCTCGACAAGCAGGACCAGCTCACCCTGATGGAGCTCGCCTGCCTGCTCGAGGACGCGATCGATATGCACGATCGCCACTGGAAGATCCACTGGATGCTCAACTTCGCGCAGCTCTCCGCGACCCTCAACCTGCGAGCGGTCATGGAGAAGACCCACGGCAAGATCAACGAGGAGCTCCTCGGCCGGCTTCAGAACTCGGCCAAGGACCGCAA
>PLOF01000010.1 GCA_003142035.1 Candidatus Dormiibacterota bacterium | reverse complement strand
GCCGCCTCGGTGCGGGGAGCGACCAATCATTTACGGGGGCTCTCCAGCTCCAGCGGACGGACGGCGGCCCGGCTCGCGCCAAACCGATGTACGATGCGCTAGGCATGTCACGGGTGAGCCTGACGCTGACCAAGACGGGGGCAGAGCTCCCCCACTTTACGATCGTCATCGCGCCGGCGGATAACCGACGACCGCCCGGCAGCGCCGCGGTCGAGATCCGGCGCGTCGACCGCTACTACGACTCAACCGGCCAGGGGCATCTCTTGCTCAACCTCGAGGACGTGCACGCCGCCTNNCAGGTCCAGCAAGATCTCCGCCTGCCACCCTTGGGACTCGCCGCCCTTCGGCAGCGGGCGGAGCGAGCCCTGGCAGCCAAGACCCCGCCGGTCCACCCGCACGGCACCTGGCCGGGACCGCTCGTCATCGCCTGAGGGTCACAGCGGTCAGTGGGGCCGACAACTCCGCGCCGCCCGCCCTATGATGCCCCGGACCTGACGAGTCGTCTGGAGGTGGTTTGTGAAGCGGCAGCTGATCAAGTGGTCGGTTCTTGTCGTCGTCATCTGCGCCGTTGCCTTCGGCGCCTACGTGCTGGGCTCGCTGAATCCGGCCGTCCACGTGTCGACCGGCACCGCCTTCTCAAACGGGGGAAACCAGAGCGTGGGCGGCAGTGTCATCAGCGGCGAAGCCAGCGTGAAGGCGGACGGNNTGGAGTGAGCTGGTGGAAGGATGCCGGCGGTACCTGGCACGATGGCACCTGGCCCAGCTGCCTGAGCCCCAACGGGTACCATCAGATCCGTTTCGGCTGGGTCTACGTCACCACCCCGAGCGGTCTCGGATCGCGTGATGTGGTCTGGGTCGAGTGTCCCTGAGCGCGATCTCGCGAGACCGCGGGGCAGTCCTCTGGTCGGAATCTTCAGTTGAAGCTCTCTGCGTACGGGGTCTCCCTGGGAGGCCGCGCGTCGATGTAGGCCGTCCCCAAGCTGGGCAGGCCGAGTTTATCGGTAGGGGTGCTCGCCTCCCGCCGGTCGGGTCGCCCGGCAGTGATAGCAGGCCGTGAGGCCGTCGGCCACGACGTACCACTGGTGGTTGCCACAGTCGCCGCTCCCCTTAGGAATCCATCGCACTACAAACCAGGGAAGCGTGCCGCGGAGGCGGGTGCGCCAACGGTACCGGCCACCGGCCCAAGCCCGGCCCTGCTGAGGCGGCGGCTCACCGACCCGGCCTCGGAACCGCAGCAGTCCGATGTTGGGAGGCAGGTCGAGCCGCTCAAGGAACTCCTCAGAGATCGTCACACGATGCCTCATCGCAGCAAGCAGCAAGCGGCCATCCCGCTGACGGCGGGCATGGTTCGGCTCCAGGATCACCCCGCTGACGTGCTCTCGACGGTCGATGGGTTCCCCCTTAGCTCGGCGACGCTCCAAGTCGCTGCTGAGCTGATCCATCAGCCTCCGGAGCTCTTCCGGATTGTCGAACGCCCCTAGGACGACGTGGCGCCGTTCGCGGCGCTGGGGATCGTAAGCGTACCTGCGCAGCACGTAGCGCCGAATGCGGTCATCGTCGGGGTCCACCGCGGTCACGCGAACCAGTGTGCCTCCACCAGCAGCTTGAGCGCCACAGGGTGGGCTGGCAGTGAGAAGGCTGGGCAGGCCGAACTTCTCTGTACAGGCGTATGTTTTTCGCTTGGGGGGACGTGTGCGGATTACCGCCCGCGCCATTCAGGAGGCCCCGGGCGTGGCCTCATGGCGACTACTGCGGCCCCGAAGCACCTTCCCGGTTCCCGGCGAGCTCCCCACGGACGGCCCCTGGAAGGCACTCAATCAGGAGGTCCCAATCCGGGTCTTCGCGCACGACGTCGATCATGCCAGGGTTGGAAGTCAGCACCTCGGAGGCCATGTCTCGCACCACCGCCTCGACTGCATCGTTGCCCAGAGCCCAACCGGCGTCCCATTCGTCGTCAACCGCGTATAGGTGGCTGAGCGCTGACCCCTTCGGGTAGCCGAGGTTAACCATGAGCTGTGCGGCCAAATGTGTAAGCGTTCGAGGGGTGATCCACCCCCACTTGAGGGCGAGGGCCGCCAGGCCGCCGATCACGTCTGCCGCAACGTTGTCGGTTGGAACTGAAACACCTAGCTCGGAGAGCATCTGCCCGGCGAGTTCGCGTGCATCGCGAGGGTCAAATGGTTCCGTTCCGAGGACAACCAGCTCGACCGTCGCCGGGCTTTCAATCCCCTTGCCGATGAGAGCTTCGGCCAGTCGAGGAAAGACACGGCTATCCGTGATACGTGACTTCACAGCCGCGGAGAGTATGAGAAGTAGAAGGTCTCGGTTCACTCAAGGGCCAACGGTACCTCCCCGCGACCCCGGCACCACCACCGGCAAGGCGCTTGGAAGGCCCTACATCAGCTCCGACCCTCCCAGACCGGCCGTTCCCGGTTGGGAGGCGGAGCTCGCCGCTACCTGCCGCCCAGCCTGCGTCGCTCGCGCTCGGTGAACTGGTAGCTACAACGCGGGCAAGTCCACGCGGCGTCTCCCCGAGTGCCGATGTTGATCTTCTCGTGGCAGTTCGGGCAGTGGGTCATCTGCTCGATGGCCTTATGCGCGAGCTCCTTCCCAGCTTCCCCTGCTGCGCCCGCTAGGAATGGGTCCATGTGTGTTCCTCCGGTCCGCCGCCTTTCAGAGCACCGGAGCGGGTGCCTGACTTCTCGCGTAAGTCGATGGTCTCGGCGTCGGCCTCGGCCGCCAGGTCGAGGCCCTACCACTGGTCACCTAGGTCAGCCAGTCCGCCAGTCCGCCGCAGCATTGAAGGCTGCGAACGCCGCCGACACGCGATCTAAGACGGGCTGGACGCTCGCTTGCGCTTGAATGGCGCGGCCCGCATGGACATGCCCAAGGGCCACTACCAAAAGTCGGGAGGCGTCTGCAAGGCCAGCAATCAGTTGTGTGTGTGCGCTGGCCATGGCCGACGGCACCACGGTCGCCTCAAAGCGACCTTGCGCCTTGTAGAGTGCTGCCTGAAGGTCTGTCAACGAGTCCGCTTCCCACCTGCTGCCCGGCCGCCGCAACGCCTTCTCTATCTCAGCGGTGGGGCCCTCCATGGACCGCCCGTAGAGCTGCATAGAGCCTGCTGAGGGTGGGGGAGGCAGGGGCGCTAGCACGGGCGATCGCGCCGGAAGCCCAGGTGCGGGCCTCCGCATGGCCTGGCGAATGTGTGCGTTGCCGGCGCCGATGGCATTACGCTCGGTCCAGCGGACGTTCGGATCGATCCATCCGCATGTGCACCGGTATCGCCACCCAGCATTGCGGTTGGCCCAGATCAGGCGATGGTTTACGGTGCCGACCGTTGCCCTGGCGGGCTTCGGCTTCGGAGGTCCTTTAATCAGCTGGCGAGTTGCCGAATGCTTCCACGCCCAGCCCAGAAAGCCCACGTACGCAAGCATATGACCTGACCCTGGGGAGAGGGTCCCTCGACAGCGAGCCTCCGGTTACAGCCCCAGCCAGGCGGAGGCGTTCTCCTGCCAGAGGTCGCCGGTCCGGATGTAGCGGCGGACGGTAGCGGTACTGCGCCAGCGGCCTTGTCGCATGATCGCCCGCTCCGGGGCGCCCTCGGCGGCGGCCTGGGTGGCGCAGCCGGCCCGCAGCGAGTGCCCGGCCAAGCGTCTGCACTCCGCCTCGGTCAGGCCAGCCCGGGCGGCGGCCCGCTTGACGATCAGGGCCACAGTTTGGGAGCTGAGCCGCCCTGAGCGCACGGTGTCGTGGCGGGTGATCGGGCGGAAGAGCGGGGCGGGGAGGTCCCCTGTGATCCCCGCCTTGGCCCGCCACTCCTGCAGTGCCCGCAGTGGGTCGATGTCGGGGTGCTGACCGCGGACGACGCCGACCTCATCGCCGTGGGCCTCCGGGTCGGTCTTGCTGCGGCGGATGCGGATCCGAAGCCCCTCATCGGTCATGGTGACGTCCTCGACGTCCAGGGCAACCAGCTCGCTGCGGCGGAGCGCGGCGCCGAAGCCGAGCAGGAGGAGGGCCCGGTCGCGGGCGCCGACGCAGGTCTTGCGGTCGCAGCTCGCGACCAGGCGCCGGAGCGTGGCGGTGAGCACGGCCTCCTTCTGGGCAGGAGCGGTGCCCAGGCTGCGGCGGATCCCCTGGACCACCTGACGGACCTCCCAGTCGGCGGTGGGCGGCGGTACGTGGCCGGCCAGCTGGTGAACCTGGCTGATGGCGGCGAGCCGGCGCTGGATGGTCGACGCCGCACTGCGGGTGCGGGCCAGGTGGGTGACGTAGAGGCCGACCGTCGCCGGCTCGGCCGGCAGCGGAGAGACCTTGCGGCCGGCGCACCAGGCGTCGAAGTCGCGCAGGTCACTGGCGTAGGCGCGGCGGGTTGCCGGGCTCTTGGCGGCCCGGGCGAACTCCTGGGCCGCTTCCACCAGCTCGCCCGGGTTGGTGAGCCCTCTCGGCGCCGCTGTGCGGGCCTGCACGGCCAGACCGACCTCGGGACCGGCCCCCTCGGGGCCCTCCAGCGGCTCCTGGAGCCTCTCAGCGCCTTGTTCGGGCATCTCGGCGCCGACGATACCACGGTTCCGTCTCAACTAGCGATAAGCATCCCTTATCACTAGTTGAGATTCGCGGAAAGTGGGCATTATCGTGCATCCATCATCTGTGCACTACCGTTCCACTTTTCCGACCGGCAGGCCGGAGGACCTCGCGTATCATCTCCGGACATGAGCAACGACCGCTCGTTGGTGAATTCGGATGCCGAGCCGTGAACGCAGTGGAGGCCGGTGGCGAAACCGGCGCCCCGTTCACCTCGCCATCCGGGCGTCGGGCCCAGACGGCGGTGTCGAGCCCCATCGGCGCTGAGCTCCGCCGCCGCCGGGAGATGCTCCGGATCGGCATCCGCGAGGCCTCGCGCCGCACCGGCGTCTCCCACACTGTGATCTCGGAGGTCGAGTGTGGCCGGCGGCTGCCCACGGTCCGCACCTTCGAGCGCCTCCGCCGCGGCCTCGGCCTGGACGCCACCGCCCACATCCTGACCCGCCCTCCCGAGCCGGTGGGGGTCCTCGAGGTCCACCTGGTCCGCCTCGCCGCCTGCCTCTGGGCCTCCGGCGGTCGGATCACGATCACCGACCTGGCCGGAGCCCTCGGCATCCACGCCACCGCCGTTCGTGAGCAGCTGCACCTTGTCGCGCCCCGCCTCGCCGCCTG
>PLOF01000051.1:5602-30926 GCA_003142035.1 Candidatus Dormiibacterota bacterium | reverse complement strand
CCCGTAGCTCAGTGGATAGAGCAGAGGTTTCCTAAACCTTGTGCGCAGGTTCGATTCCCGCCGGGGGTACAGCGGCGCAGCTGGCTTCAGGGTTCACTCGTCAGACGGCGCCCCTCTCCGCCGTAGGTGGCCCGTCCCTGGTCATCGACGTCGAACTGGCCCGCCGGGATGAGACAGAACTCGTTCCCCTCCGGGTCGAGCATGACGAGGAAGCCTCCCGCCTCATATCCCTCGGCACGACGGCCACCCAACTGCTCGACGCGCTCTCGCGCGGCGACGAGGTCCTGCGTCGCAAGGTCAAGGTGCACGCGGTTCTTCACTGACTTTGTCTCGGCCACCCTCTGGAAGCCCACCCCCAGTCCCTGATCCCGGGACAGCCAGACATATGGACCCGTTCTTGCGGCGACGGCTCTGCCCAGCAGCGTCGCCCAGAACGAGGCCAGGCGCTCGGGGTCGATGCAGTCGATGATCACGTACGAGATCGCCGGCGAGGGCCCGTCCATCCTCGCGATCGTAGCCTTTGCAATGCACCCTGGCCGCGTGCGCGGAGCCGTCACTCCCGCGCAGAATCCCCCGACGTGAGCGTCGAGGTCCGTCCCGCGGTCGTGGCCGACGTCCCCGCCCTGCTCGCCCTCTACGCGCAGCTCTCCGGCGGGCTCTTCCCCGAGCCGCCGCTCACCGTGGCTGCGGCGGAGGCGGAGTTTGCCGGCATCGCCGCCGACCCGGACCGCACCGTGCTGGTGGCGACCGTGGACGGAGCGGTCACCGGGACCGCGGACCTGCTCATCGTCCGGCCGAGCCTGACCCATGGGGGCCGTCCCTGGGGCGCCGTCGAAAACGTGGTCGTCGACGACCGGCACCACCGCGGGGGGGTTGGCCGTGCCCTCATGGATGAGGCGGCCCGGAGGGCCCGCGAGGCGAACTGCCACCGGCTCCAGCTGCTCTCCAGCCAGCGGCGCACCGAGGCCCACGCCTTTTATCGGGCCATTGGGATGGATCCGAGCCCCCAGGGCTTTCGTCTCTACTTTGAGTAACCTGACAAAAAGCTCCCCCCAAAGGCCCGTTCCTGCGAGAATTTCCACCTCCCCCTCGCTCCGAGAGCGGATCGGGCCGCTCCACAGGAGGTTCCCGGGCCATGGCCACTGACAACAAACAGCGCATCCTCGATTGGTGTAGCGCCGACAGCGACGTCCGGTGCGTAGAGGAGGACGCCGACCAGGGTGCCGAATTCACCCTGGGGCTGACGAGCGGAGATGCAGAGGTGACCGCGACCCTCCCGACCGGAGGGGACCGACTGGTCCTGCGCAGCGTGATCGACCTGGATCAGGCGACCCACCCGGCGGGGAGCGGCGACCTTGCAGCCGACCTGGTCGAGCTCGAGGAGCGGCGACCGGGCCCGGTGACCGCCAGCCTCGACCCGGCCGGGGAGCAGGTCGTGATCAGCACCTGGATCGTGCTCGACGGGCTGACCAAGCACAGCCTCCTGACCGCCGTCAGCGATCTGCACCGGACCTGGAGCGCCGTGCTCCGGCTCACGGGGGTGACCGCCGAGGCATCCGCGACCGGAGCGCAAGCGACCGAGGTGGTCGGTGTGGCCGGCGCGGAAGCGGATGCGCCCGTCCCGGCCATCGCAGGCGCGGCTGCCGATTCTCCCTCCGTGGCAGGCGACGTCTCCGATGCCGCTCCATCGACCTGGTCATGGTCGCCGGCGGGTGCCAGCGCAGCCTTTGCCGCGGTGGGCGAGGCTGGAGCACCCGACGATGCTGCAGCAGCGAGCGGGACGGACGTCCCCGAGGACACCGCGGCTCCCCAGGACGCCGCTACTCCTGAGTACGAGCCGGTTGCCGAGTACGCGCCGGCCCCCGAAACCGACACCGCCCCCGTCGCGGAGACCGCCCCCGAAGCGGTTCCGGAGACCGAGGTCGGGGCCGTCCCCGAGGCGGAGGCTGCTCCCGAGGCCGAGGCGGCCCCTGCACCGACTCCGTGGGCCTGGCCGTCGGCCGGCTTCGCAACCGAGGTCGACACGACGGACGCATCGACCGAGCTCCCCACGGCGGACGCACCGACCGGGGTGCCCGCGGCGGAGCAGGAGGAGCTGTCGGTCGCGGAGCCCTCGATCACCGGCGCCGCAGAGCAGGCACCGGCCGCCAGCCCCTGGGGAGCCGCAGGGGACCCGACCTTCGAGCCGCTTGCCTCGCCCTATCACCCACTCGACTCCCCGGGACAGCGCTATCCGGAGTCGACTGTGCCCATCGAGTTCGAGCCGACCCCGGGCCCGCTGGCGCAAGCAGCGCCGACCGCAGCTGGCGGCTCCGGACAGGGTTATGGCACGCCGTTCACGCCGGAGGCCGTGGCGGTTCCCGCGCCGGCTCCGGCTCCTGTCCAGCCGGCCTGGACCCCCGGCCACAAGGTCCCGCCCCAGGGAATGCAGGCATGGGCCGCCCCTGACCCCGCCGGAGCGGTGGTGGCCACCCTCGGCGGCCACCTTCCGGTCCAGGTGACCGAGGTGCGCGGGGCATGGGCCCACGTCCTCTGCTCCAACGGCTGGACGGGCTGGGTGGACAACCGCCTGCTCGTCGTCGGGGCGTGATCGGAGCCAGGTGATGAGGGGATCGGTCGGGAAGGGCATCCGCGCCCTCCCCGACCGGCTCACCTCCCGACCGCAGGCACGGTGACGACCCGGTGGAGGTCAAGGCGGAGGTGCTGGGGAGCCTCTGGCGGATCGTCGCCGAGGTGGGCCAGCGGGTCGAGGAGGACGAGACGATCATGGTCCTCGAGTCCATGAAGATGGAGATCCCGGTGACCAGCCCCATCTCCGGCACCGTGACCGCCCTGCTGGCCGCCAAGGGCGAGGTCGTCCAGGAGGGACAGACGGTCGCCATCGTCGAGTAGGGGGGACTGCCCTACCGCCGCCACCGCCCGGCCAGAATGGGGTGATGGAACCGGCCACGCCCCGAGAGGGCGGACCCGCAATCGCCGCCCGCGGCCGGCGCGCGCTCGTGCCTCGACTCCGGGGCAGCACCGCGGGCCGGATCCTCAGTGCCTACGGGTCGACCAACACCGGGAGCCACGCCTCCGGGCTGGCCTTCAACGCGGTGATGGCGATGTTCCCGATGATCCTCGGGGCGCTGGCCATCATCGGGTGGGTGGTGAGCAGCCCGGGCATCCAGAGCCAGGCGCAGACCGCGATCCTCCGGGCCTTGCCGGGCACGAGCGGCGTCGAGCTCAGCAAGGTGGTCACCGGCGACCTGCACCACTACGCAGGGCTGCTGGGGATCGTCGGCATCCTGGGCCTGCTGTGGGGCGTCACCAACTTCTTCGGATCCCTCGAGTTCTGCCTGAGCCGCATCTTCGAGTTCCCCCAGCGCAGCTTCCTGCGCCAGCGCGCGATGGGCGCCGTGATGATGTTTGTCCTGGTGGCGGGCATGCTGATCGCGGTCGCGGCCAACACCCTGATGAACCTGATCCCGGTGATGGCCGGGATCGGGCCGGCCGCCGGGTTCCTCGCCATGGGGGCCCTCACCCTGACCATCTACCGGCTGGTGCCCAACCGGACCTTCCGCATCCGGCAGCTGTGGCCCGGGGCGGTGGTCTCCGGCGTGCTGATCGAGCTGATCACCCTCCTCTTCCCGCTCTACGCCAAGCTGGCCCACGGTTTCGACACCTACGGTCAGAGCCTCGCCCTCTTCTTCCTGCTCGCCACCTGGCTCGCCTTCCTCTCCCAATTCATCCTCATCGGAGCCCTCTGGAACCGAGTGCGACTCGGCGAGGAGTTCACGGCGTCCGGCCTCCTGGCGACCAGGGGCAAGGGATCACGCGGCACGCGGAGCGCGGCTGCGAGCCCATCCGCCCCAAGCGGCGACGATGCGGTCGCAAGGCACGCCACGCCGGCGAGAGGTGACAGCATCACCGGCAACGTGGACACCACGACCCACCCCACTCCCGAGCGGTCGCGCCGAGCCAAGACGACTCGCGCGTGAAGACGGGCTACGACACCCAGCGGGTCACGACGGCCGACAACGTCGGCATCTCCTTCCGGGTCGCCGGAGTGGCCACGCGTCTCACCGCTGCGCTGCTCGACCTCCTCGTCCTCGGTTGCCTGCTCCTCATCGTCTCGGTGCTGGTCATCGCGATCGCGGCAGCGGCCACCGGCAACAGCAGCGAGGCCAACGCGCTCGTCGTCTTGAGCCTCCTCTCCTACCTGCTGTTTGCCTCCTGGGTGATCATCGCCGTCCTCTACTTCACGATCTCGGAGGCCGTGAGCGGAGGCAAGACGCTGGGCAAGTCCGCCATGGGCATCCGGGTGATCCGGGTCGACGGCGGCACCGCGAGCATCGGCGAGTACTTCCTCCGCAGCGCGGCCTACATCGTCGACATCTTCGGAGTGGGGGCCATCCTGCTCTTCTTCCACCCCCAGTCCCGGCGTCTCGGCGACCTCGTCGCCGGAACCGTGGTGGTGCGGGAGCGGAGCCCGGTCACACTCCTGACCGCGACGGCTCCCGCGCCCGTATACCTGCGCACCCGTGATCCCGGTCCCGGCATCGACGGCCTCAGCCATCTGGGCGAGCACGAGCTGTCGGCGGTACGCACCTTCCTCAGCCGCCCCGGGCTCCGGCCCGAGCAGCGCGCCGACCTGGCGGGACGGCTGACGGCGCGGCTGCTCGACCGGATGGAGCTCCCACCCGGCGCCCCCGAGCGGATATGGCCGCCGGAGCTCTTCCTGGAGCGGCTCTTCATGCAGCTCGCGCCGCGCTTCGAGAGCGGGGGACCGCCCCCCTCGCCGCCGCCCGGTTCCTACGCCGGCCCGGGTGCTCCCCCTCCCTGGACGCCATGAACCTGGAGTCGTTCTCCGCCGGCCGCCGCGCCCGCTGGGCCGAGCTGGAAGCGCGAACCGCGGCGCTCGCCGGCAACCACCTCCGCAGCCTCGGGGCCGCTGACATCGAACGCTTCGCGATCCTCTACCGGCGCACCGCCAGCGACCTCGCCATCGCCCGGCGGGACTTCCCCGACCAGCCCGTCACGGAGTACCTCAACGCGCTCTGCGGGCGCGCTCACGTGCTGCTCAACCGTGGCTCCGCCCCCCGGCTCCGCAACGCCATCGGTTTCTTCGCGACCGGGGCGCCCCGAGCCTTCCGGGCCAATTCCGGGTACTTTTTGGCCTCGCTCGCCTGCCTCCTCTCCGGGGTCGTCGCGGGCTGGCTCGCCTATGACCTCCGGCCTGACCTGCGCGGGCTCCTGGTGCCCAACTCCCTCTTCGCCGAGATGGCGCAGGGAGGGTCCGGGATCAGCCTCCCCCAGCCCTTCCTGGCCGACCCGAGCATCTTCCTGCACAACATGGAGGTGGCCGTGCTCGTCCTCATCCTCGGCCTCTGTGTCGGCGTTCCCACCGCCCTGCTGATCTTCTTCCAGGGCTGGGGCCTGGGCACGCTGGGAGCCGCCATCCACGCCGGTGGATACGACTACGCGTTCTGGTCGCTGATCGCCGCCCACGGGGTTCTGGAGATGAGCATCTTCGTCACCGCCGGCGCGGTGGGCCTGCGTCTCGGCGACGCGGTGCTGCGGCCCGGGATGCTGAAGCGGGCCGACGCGCTCGCCCGCGCCGGCCGGGAGACGCTGGGACTAGCCCTCGCCGTGATCCTGCTGCTGGTGGTGTCCGGCACCCTGGAGGCCTTCGTCTCCCCGAGCGGAATGCCCGGCGGAGTCAAGATCGCCATCGGCCTGACCGTCGGGGCGTGCTTTTACTCCTGGATGCTGCTCGCCGGCCGCAAGCGACGGCCTCTCCCCCGCCTCGCCCTGGACGGCCCGGCGGCGGATCTCCTCCCCGAGGGGCGGGTGGCGCTCAGCGGCTGAAGGTGCCGGACCGGGGGGCGAGCGGGGGCCTCGCGTAGACTGATCCAGATGGAGGTCGTGCGCATTCGCCCCCGTGGCTACTGCCACGGTGTGGTCGAGGCGATCCGGCTGGCCAAGAGGGTCGGCGCCGAGAGCGACGGCAGGCCGGTGACGATGCTCGGCTACCTGGTCCACAACGAGCATGCCACCCGCGAGCTGGAGGATGCCGGTGTTCGCCTGGTGGCGGAATCCGACCGGATGAAGGGCCTCGCGCAGATCACCGAGGGCACGGTCATCTTCACCGCCCACGGGATCTCCCCCCAGGTGGTGGATGCCGCCCGCGAGCGTGGCCTGACCATCGTGGACGCGACCTGCAGCGACGTCACACGCACCCACGACCTGGTCCGCGAGCTGACCGCGCGCGGGGTGCACGTCATCTACATCGGCAAGCGCGGCCATCCCGAGCCGGCGGGAGTGATGGGCGTCGCACCGGACAACACCACGCTGATTGAATCAATTGAAGAGGCCGATGCCCTGGAGTTCCCCCCCGGGACCCGTCTGGCGGTCACCTGCCAGACCACTCTGTCGATGTGGGACACCCAGGCCATCATCGACCACCTCGCCGAGCGCTTCCCCGAGATGGAGGTCCACAACGAGATCTGCCGGGCCACCCAGGAGCGCCAGGAGGCGGCGGTGCTGGCCGCCGACAACGTCGACTGCGTGGTGGTGGTGGGAAGCCGCCGGAGCAGCAACAGCCGGCGCCTGGCCCAGGTCGTCGAGGAGCTGGGGCACAAGCCAGCGTTCCTCGTGGACAGCGCCGCCGAGTTGCGGCCGGAGTGGTTCCGGGGCATCCGCAGGGTGGGGGTCACCTCAGGAGCGTCGACACCGACGCTGCTCACCCGCGAGGTGGTCGCCGCCTTGGAGGCGATGCCCGACGCGGAAGAGATCACCGCCCCGAGCTGACCACGGGCTCCACCGGGAGGCTGCGACCGCGGCAGCGCGGCGCTTCGTGAGACCGGCGGCCGGCTACGAAGTGTTCACAAACAACCCAGTGTCCCGGGTGGCGGCCTAATCTGCGCCCATGCGTTTCGGTGGCAACCAGCTCCCCATGCGCCTCCGGGTGGCGCGGACGATCCTCTACTGCCAGGCGGCCATCATGGTGCTGATCGCCGCCCTGGCCCTCGAGGTCCTCATCATCGGCGGCGCGAGCACGGGAATCTCGCTCACCGGGCTGGTGGACAAGCAGACGCTCACCGGGAGCGGGGTGACCGCGCTCGCCCTCGTCCTGGTCGCCATCGGCATCGTCCTCGTCGTCGTGGAGCAGCAGGTGACGGCGCGTGGCGCCAGTGCCCGGCCGCTGCTCGCCGTCGTTGAAGTCGCGCTCGCCGTCTACCTGATCGGCTTCATGACGAACTCGGTGGAAACGTGGGTGTTCGGGCCGGCAGCCGGAGCGGCCATCCTCCTCCTCCACTACTGGCCAAAACTGCATGCGTACTTCTTTGCCTCCGACCCCACCACGCCGGCGACCGCCGTCCCCGTCGCGCCGGCCGGCGCCGCGGAGCCGAATTCGGACGTGACGGCCCGACCCAATCTATAGTCGCCGGATGCGGCAGGCCGATCCGGTCGCCACCCCGACCATCCGACAGGAGTAGGTTCAGATGCAACGACCACGGGTTCCCGGATCGCTCACGCTGGGGCGAGTCCTGCTGCTCGTCGAGAGCGTGCTGTGGCTCCTCGGAGCGGTCGCCGTCGGTGGAGTGGGGGTCTGGTTCCTCTCGGCCGGGGGGGCGCTCTCCAACCGCCTGCAGCAGCTCGGCTATTCCGGCGCCAACGTCTCGGCGGCGGCCGGGGTGGTCGGCGGGACGGTGCTCGCCTTCGCGGTGGTCATCCTCGTGATCTCCGCCATCGGCATCTGGTCGGGTGCGGCGATGGGCCGGCTCACGACCGGGCCGCGGGTGACCGGTATCGTCCTCGCCTCGCTCGGGCTCCTGATCGGGATCGTGGCCGCGCTGGGCCACACCCACGCAACCGTCCACTCGACGGGGACGTTCCGCGCCTCGCCGATTCCCGGCATCATCATCATCGTCGTCAACCTGCTGATCATCTGGGCCCTCGGTTTCAGCGGAAAGACCCGGGCGGCCTTCCGGAGCCTGCCGGCTCCCACCGGCTACCCCGCGATGGCGCCGGCAGGGTACGGCCCATCCCCGGCATACAGCCAGCCGGGTGCCTCCGACGCCTTCCCGCCGCCACCGCCGCCTCCTCCCCCGCCGCCACCACCCGACGCACCCGCAGACGGCGCGCACGGCTACCCCCCGCCGCCACCCGCGCCGTAGCCGGAGCGTCGTGTCCGTGGTCACCGCCAAGGTCGGCCCGGCCGCCCAGGTCCGGGCCACCGCAGCGATCTGAAGGGAGATCCCGATGTATCGACCGCCGATTCCGGGTTCGGTGACCGCGGCGCGGGTGCTGCTCATCACCGAAGCGGCACTCTTTCTCCTGGTTGGGCTCTTGGTGGTGGTCGTCGGCATCGTAGTCATAGCCGTGGGAACCAGCTTCACCATCAACGGCCAGGTGACCTCGCTCAACGGTGCGACCTCCGGTGTCGGGATCGCCATCGTCGCGTTCGGCGCGGTCCTCGTGGGGCTCTCCATCACCGGCATCTGGTCGGGAGCGGCGATGGGCCGGCTCACCGGAGGGCCACGGGTCACCGGCCTTGTCCTGGCATCCCTCGGCCTCATCATCGGGATCCTCTCGGCCGTCGGCGGGTCGCAGACCTTCGTCGACGCGAACAACGGGACGACGGTCCAGTCGACTCCGATTCCCGGCCTCATCCTCATCGTCCTGAACGTGGCGATCATCTGGACGATCGGCCTGACCGCGAGTGCGCGGGCGGCCTTTGGCGGGGTGCGCGCCGGCGCCGGCTACCCGATGACGCCACCGCCTGGATATGGCCCACCGCCTGGATATGGCCCACCGCCCGGATATGGCCCGCCACCCGGCTATCCGCCGCCCGGATATGGCCCACCACCCGGCTACCCACCGCCCGCAAGCGGCCCGGCACCCGGCTACCCGCCCCCGCCTTTCGGAGCGCCGCCATGGCCGCCCAGCCAGTACGCGCCCTCTCCTCAGGCGGGCCTGCCGCAGGGCCACCCGACCGAGCCACCGCTCGGACCCCCCGCCGACTCGCGCGGCTATGCGCCCTGGTCGCCCCCCAGCTCCCCACCCCCTGACCCGCCCACGTCCCCGCCCCCTGCTCCGGCGGCGCCGTAGCTCTTCGCAGCTCCTTCGAGGTTGCCCGACGGCGCAGGCCGGCTGCTCACCGACCCAGGTCAGAGACGTGAGCTGCGCTTGAGCTCCAGATAGCGATTGACGAGGCGCGGAGAGAGCGTGCGGGCGTCGGCGTCGAGGGTCTCGACGCCGCTCCGGCGGAGCAGCTCGAGGGTCTGCTCGCGATCGGCCACCAACCCGCTCGCCACCGCGCGGGCGTAGGCGGAGGGCGCGTCGACCGGCCGGGCGCGGGCGGTGTCCTCCAGGGCGGGGTCACGGACCGTGATCACGAGCGGCAGGTGCTGGCGGCGCAGCCGGGCGCACTGCCGGACCAGGGCCTGGCCCTGATCCGGATCGAGGACGTCGGTGAAGATCACGACCAACGCCCGGCGCCGCTGCCAGCGGCTGAGCTGGGCGAGCGCCTCGTCGTAGTCGGCCTCCACCTCCCCGGCACGGAGCGGGCGTACCGCATCGAGAAAGCGCCGCATCTGCAGCCTCCCGGGTCGAGCCGGGAGGGTGACGGTGACCTGATCGGCGAAGGCAAAGAGCCCGACCCGATCCCCGGTGGCGAGGGCTACGTGGATGAGCAGCAGGGCGGCGTTGATGGCGTGATCCAGCTTGGTGAGGGCCCCCGCCCCCACC
Source organism: Candidatus Dormiibacterota bacterium (assembly GCA_003142035.1). GTDB lineage: Bacteria > Chloroflexota > Dormibacteria > Aeolococcales > Aeolococcaceae > Changshengia. The sequence continues at coordinate 21,191 of PLOF01000051.1, read as the reverse complement.
CCCATCAGCCGGCCGTGGTCGAGGCAGACGATGACCGGCTGGGCACGCTCGGGGATCAGCTCGGTCGCCATCAGCCGCCCGGTGCGGGCGGTTGCCTTCCAGTTGATGCGGCGCTGGGGGTCATCCGGGACGGCCTCCCGGATCCTCTCGAACTCGGTGCCCTCACCCGGCCGCCGTTGCGTCCGCACCCCGAGCTCGGCGAGCTGGCCCCGCCGGGCGAGGGCCTCGTAGACGCGGATGGCGGCGAGGTCGGCGTCGATCCGCACCGTCCCCCCCTGGCCGACGGAGGACTGGCGCAGCCCGAGACGCCAGGGTCCGGGACAGCGGATCACGGTGGCGCCGAACCTCTCCTCGCCGCGCCCCGCCGGCGTCACCGTGTAGCGGAGAGTGCCGGGCAGTTCCAGGCGGCCCGCCGCCCCCTCGGCGGCAAGCCGGGGTGGGTACTCGTCGCGGACCTCGGCGGGGAGGGGCCGGCGGAGGCGGGGACGCACCCCGATGTCCACCGTCACCTGGTTTGCCCGGCCGACGGAGAGGATCTCGTCGTGCTCGCGGGTCACCGTCAGGCGGTCCCGCCCGGGAGCGCGCCGCGAGTCGACGAGGACGGCGAGAGCGGCGAGCGCAAAGACGGCGACGCCCGGAAGGAGCAGGCCCGGGTATGCCGCAGCGGCTGCCAGGGGGGGGAGAGCGACGAGAAGGAGCGCCGCCCCCCACCGGGTCATGGGCGCCGCTTCGTCCCGCCGATCTCGGTGCCGGCGCCGATCACCGGGGGATCGGCACGCGGTTCACTGCCCGCTCCACCGCCGCCACCTCGCTGATGCCCTGGATCTCCGCCTCCGGGCGGCGGATCAGCCGGTGGCGGAGCGCCGGGACGCAGATGTCCTTGACGTCCTCGGGGGCCACGAAGTCCCTGCTCCGCAGGGCCGCCATCGCCTTGCCCCCGAGGAGGAGGGCGATCGCGCCGCGCGGGCTCGCCCCCAGGGAGAGGTCGGGACTCATCCGCGTCGCCGCCACGATCTGGCCGATGTAGCCGACGATGGCGTCGCTCACCGTGATCTTTGCGACCTCGCCGCGCGCCGCGTCGAGGGTCGCCTGGTCGACCACCGCGGCGATCCCGGCCGCCGCCAGGTCGTGGGGGTCGAACCCCCGGTCAAAGCGGCGCAGCATCTCGGCCTCGGCGTTGGGGGACGGGACCTGGACCTCGAGCTTGAAGAAGAAGCGGTCGAGCTGTGCCTCGGGAAGCGGGTACGTCCCCTCGTACTCGATCGGGTTTTGCGTGGCCACCACCAGGAAGCGATCACCCAGGGGCATTCGCCGGCCGTCACTTGTGACCTGGCGCTCCTCCATCGCCTCGAGGAGCGCGGCCTGGGTCTTGGCGGGGGCGCGATTGATCTCGTCGGCGAGCAGGGTGTCGGTGAAGATCGGCCCGGGGCGGAACTCGAAGGTGCCGCTGTCGGGGCGGTACACGTTGGTCCCGATGATGTCCGAGGGGAGCAGGTCGGGCGTGAACTGGACTCGCTTGAAGCCGGCGTCCATCGACGCCGCGAGGCAGCGGGCCATCAGCGTCTTGGCGGTCCCCGGGACCCCCTCGAGCAGCACGTGGCCGCGGCAGAGGACGGCGAGCAAGAGGCCGTCGATCACCTGCTGCTGCCCGACCACGGCCCGGCCGATGGTCGCCTGGACGGTGCTGCGGAGGTCGGCGGCGGCGGGCATCGGGAGGCATTGTCGCAGCCAATCGGAGTGCCCGGGTGGACTCCGCCGTCACGACCGGGGCGCGGGGGTGCTCAGCGGATCGCGGCCACGCCCCACTCGGATTCGAGCGCATCGACACGGCGGGCCAGCCCGAGCAGCTCGCCCTCCGAGGGACGGCCGCCGGCCATGACCCGCGCCTCCGCGAGGAGGACACAGGCCGCGTGCGCCCGCTCTTCCCCAGAATTCGCGAGCGCCGCCACGAAATCGGTATCCGGGAGGCGCGGCTCGACCCCGGTCACCCTCCCGATCCGGAGCTTGAGCTCCTCCGCATAGCGCCCCGCCACCGCTCCCCGTTCGTGGGTGCGCGAGAGGAGGTGGCCGACCGCGTCGATGTGCTCGAGGACGGTCGGGACTCGTCCCGGGTCGCGCCGGGGCAGCGGCCGTCCAAGCCGGCGCCCGCTGGTCACCAGGTAGGCGAGAGCGATCGCCAGGGCGAGCAGCAGGGCGGCGAGGAGGGGACCCTGGAAGACGGCGGTGAGCCCCTGGCTCCCGCTCCCGGCTGCGCCGAGATGGTGGATCTCGTCGAACCCGATCCGATTGCCGCGAGCGTCCTGGACCAGCCCGAGAACGAAGGAGTCGGAGGCCCCCCGCCGGAGCCCGTCATTGCTGAGCGGGTAGTCGCTCCCGATGAGGTAGAGACGGCCGGCGCCGACCTGGACGGCGACGGCAACCGGGGCCGCGGCGCTGCCCAGGAGGGGCACGAGGCTGCCGCCACCGCCGGAGAACGCCCAGACGTTTCCGACAGGGGACTCGCCGGAGGGGACGAGGGGGACGCTGCCCACGCCGGTGCTCCCCGGGTACGGCTGGCTGGGCGAGGCGGCGCTGGCGTCGGAGGCCTCCGCGTCGATCCCGAGCGGCTGGAGCACCGCCGACGCCGCGTCGGGGTCGACGACGGCGAGGATCGCCTCCCCGCCACCGCGCAGAAAGGCTGTCAGGATCGCGTCGTCGCTCGCGGTGTAGGCGTACTCGTCGAGGGGCGCGGCCGATATCAGCACGTCAGTGCCCCCGAGGGTGAACTCCGAGTCGATGCGGTCGACGTTGCCGCCGACCGCCTGCAGCCAGTCGTAGAGGGCGAGGGTCCCGACCTTGTCATTCCCCGTGCTGGTGTAGTCGTCGTCCCCGCCGGGCCCCGGGGCGGCGATGACGAGGACCGCCACCAGGATGGCGAGCACCGCGACGAGGATCGCGACCGGTGCGGCCGTGGAACGCTTCATGCCGGTGGACGGCCCCGGCCGGAGAGCGCGCGGATCGCCTGGCACTGGCCCCGCAGCTCCTCCCAGCGGTCGGCGTCGACAGGGGCCTCCGAGTACCAGGCGCGATCGAATCCCGCCGCGGCCGGCCCGAGCCGGGCGGACAGCTCGGGGTCGCCCCGGGCGTGGGCGAGCAGCTCCGGGGTGGTCCACGCCGGCTGCACCGGGAGCCTCCCGCGCTGGACCAGGCTCACCAGAGCACTGCGAAAGGCACGGCGCACGGCCTCGCGGAAATCGCCACGCTCCGACGCCGCAAGCGCCCCGGCCCACTCCACCTCCGGGTCGACCTCGGCCGGCATGTCTCCCGGATCGACCGCCGGTTCTCGCCCCGAGGCGATGACCTGGCGGATCCGCCAGCCGGCGATCGCCACCACCACGGCGAGGATGACGGCCGCCAGGAGGATGGCCCACAACGGCCCCAGGAATCCGACCACGTGGCTCAGGAAGTTGCCGATGTCGGTGAGCAGCTGCTGGACCCAGTTCGAGGAAGGCGGCTGATCGAGGTTGGCAAAGGTCGGAGAGCTGTAGACACCCGAGAGCGCCTGGCGCTCATGGCTCGTCTCCGAACTGCACCCCGAAGCGCCCGGAGTCTGGAGGGTTGCCACCTCGGTGGCGAGCAAGCGCTCCGCGCCGGCGACGTCGCCGCTCTGCAGGTCGGAGATGATCGGATCGAGCGCAGCGGCCGCCCCGTCCGCGACTGCGAGTGCCTGGAGCTGCTGCTCCGCGGCGGGGATGGAGGAGCCCGCCTCGAGGTCAGTCCGGACCTGGCCGAGCTGGGCAACGTAGCCGGCGCTGCAGCCCGACGCCGCGGCCGGGACGGCACCCCCCAGAAGAGCGGTGGCGCCGAGGAGGAGAGGCAGAAGGAGGAGGGTGCGGTGGCCGGGCATCACGGTCAGATCGACTGGGCGAGCATCTCGATGTCGAATGCCTCGCGCCGGATCCGGATGTCGTAGTAGACGAGGGTGAGCAGGATGAGGATGAAGGGCGAGGTGAAGATCTGGACGACGCCGGTGGCGAGCACCTCGATCACCGCCCGGGTGCCGAGGGGGAGGGCACTGACGAACAGCCCGGGCAGGAGGCCGAGGACGTCGCTCAGGATGCCGCTCACCAGGCCGATGACGATGTAGAAGAGGACGATCCGCCAGAAGGAGCCGCGGGTCAGCCGCAGGCTCCGCCGGAGTGCGGCGACCGGCGAGAGCCGCTCCAGGACCACGGCCTGGATCCCCAGGCAGAACCTGACGTAGGTGAGGAGGAAAAAGACGAACCAGCCCACGAAGAGGAGGACCAGCAACCCCACCGCGGCGGCACCCGCCCCCGCGAGGGCGACGAGAAAGACGAGGAGGGCGACCCCCAGGAACGAGCCGGCCCAGATCCCCAGCTCGAGCACGACGTAACCGATCAGTGCCCCGATGCGGTGCCAGGCGGTGCCGAGCGCGAGGCCCACGCCGGACGGCCTGTCCAGGTACTCGTCGCTCACCACGCGGATGACCGCGCCCTGAGCCAGGGGCAGCAGGAGGAGGTAGTAGGCCAGGGAGATCACGAGGACGATGGCCTCGGCGCTGAACACCGGCCCCAGCTGCCCGAGAGAGATTGTCTGGCTCGTGTCGGCCCGCGAGGAGAACGAGATGATGGTGCCGAGCGCGGACTGCTCAAAAAAGAACTGGACGGCGAGGTACGGCAGCTGGAAGAGGGCGGTGATCGCCAGGATGATCAGGAACTTCCGGCGGTAGACGGTGAACGTCGAGTCGAGCAGCTCACCGAAGGACTGGGCCCGGAAGCGGCCCGAGCCGGTGACCGGGGGCGCCCAGGCCCAGGCGGGGAATCCAGCGGGCGGATGGCCGGGAGGACCGTAGCCGGGAGGTGGACCGTAGCCGGGAGGGGGTCCGTACCCGGGGGGCGGGCCATAGCCGGGAGGGGGTGCGTACCCGGGAGGAGGTCCGTACCCGGGGGGCGGGCCATAGCCGGGAGGAGGTCCGTACCCGGGAGGTGGACCGTAACGGGGCGGCGGAGGATCTCCGGGCGGCGGGCTCCCACTCGGCGCCGAGCCCGGCGGCGGGTATCCCGGGGGAGGTGCGGGGGCGCCCGTCTCGGACATCGACCCATTGTCGACTACGCCGGTGGCGCCTGGGTCCGGCCGTGACCTCCTGTTGCAGCCCGGCGCGGCCGGGTGCCGGCTGATCTAAACGGCGGCCGGATGGAGCTTGTGGTCGCGGTGCCCGAGGATCACCCCCACACTGATGGCCGCCGCCACCGCGGTGACCGCGGCAGCGCCTCCGATGACCGCGGCGCCGCGGCCGTCGATCCGCTGCCAGAGGTGGCGGTGGGCGTCCAGTGCGGCCTCCAGCCGGAGCAGGGAATCGGCGTAGATGCGCTCCCGGTCGGCGGGGGTGAGGCTGCCCAGCTGGTAGGCGTCGCCAATCTCCGTGGCAAGCTTCACGAGGCCCCGGAGCGAGGGCGGCAGGTCCTCGACGCTGGCCCCGATCCGCTGGCGGTTGAGCGCGGCATCCAGCCGCTCCACGTCGTCGATCATCCCCGGTCCTCCGCTCGTCCCGGCGGGACGATCGGCAAACGCCGCCGGTGGTGCTCTTCGCTGGACCCGGCGGCGCGGCGCGTCTCCTCGGGCAGCGGTGCGCCGAAGCGCTTGCGCAGGGTCGTCAGGGCGCGGAAGGTGAGCAGCTTCACCGCCCCCTCGCTGCGGCCCATGATCTCGGCGATCTCGCGGTTGTGCATCTCCCCGCCGAAACGGAGGGCCACCGCCTGGCGCTGATCGTCGGGGAGGGAGTGGACGGCGACGCGGACCTCGGCGGCGCGGTCGCTCTTCTCGACCTCGTCGAGTGGCGACGGCTCGTCGCTCGCCAGTCCCGGGGCCAGCTCGATCCAGGCCGGCCGGCGCCGCTGGCGGGCGACCAGGTTGGAGGCGACCCGGTAGAGCCAGGACGAGTAGGGCACGCCGCGCCATTCGAAGCGCGGCAACTCCTCCAAACCCTTGGCGAAGGTGGCGGCGGTCACGTCCTCGGCAAGCTCCCGATCCCTGGTGAGGGTGTAGGTGTAGGCGAAGATCTGGTCGACGTAGCGTTCGTAGAGCGGCGCGAACGCCGCCCGATCGCTCTGCGCGGCCAGGATGAGCTGACGCTCCTCCTCGAGCTCGGCGTCGGTGCGACGTGCGATCTCAGCGCCTCCCTCGAGGTGTCACCCAGCAGAAGCCGACCAGCTGGGGGCCGTTACGGAAGGGGGAGGCAGCTCCGCCGGCGATGAGGATGAAGCCTGGCGGAGGCGGCGCCATGCCTTCTGGCGGGCTCACGCCCGGAGCAGTCCGAGGCGACGGCCCGCGTCGGCGAAGGCATCCAGGGCGCGGTCCAGCTCCTCCCCGGTGTGGGTCGCGGTGACGATGGTCCGGACCCGGGCCTTGCCGAGGGGGACGGTCGGGAAGCCGATGGCCTGAGCAAAGACACCCCGCTCCATGAGCAGGTCGGAGAGCTGGGTGGCAATGGGTGCCTCACCGCACATGACCGGGGTGATCGGCGTCTGGCTGGCTCCGGTGTCGAAGCCCAGCTCGGAGAGCCCCTGCTTGAAGCGGCGCGTGTTCTCCCACAGCCGCTCCATCAGCTCCGGCTCGGATTCCAAGACGTCGATGGCGGCGATGCAGGAGAGGGCCACCGCGGGCGGATGGCTGGAGGAGAAGAGGAAGGGGCGGGCCCGCTGGATGAGGTAGTCGCGCACCGTCTGGCTGGCGGCGACGTATCCCCCCACCACCCCGACCGCCTTGGAGAGGGTGCCGATGTTGAGCGCCACCCGCCCATGGAGGCCGAAGTGGTCGGTGCTCCCCCGCCCGTGGTCGCCGAGCACACCGGTGGCGTGGGCGTCGTCGACCATCACCGCCGCACCATGGCGCTCGGCGCGCTCCACCAGGCCGGGGAGCGGAGCGATGTCCCCGTCCATGGAGAAGACACCGTCGGTCACGAGGAGGATGCGCCGGTATCCCTTGGCCTGTGCCTGCGCCAGGGCCCGCTCCGCGTCGTCGAGATCGCAGTGCTCGTAGAGGATGCGGTCCGCCTTGGTCAGCCGGATGCCGTCGATGATCGAGGCGTGGTTGAGCTTGTCGCTGACGACGACATCGCCCTCCTCGAGCAACGAGCTGAGCACGCCCACGTTGACGGTGTAGCCGCTCTGGAAGACGAGCGCCGCCTGCGTCCGCTTGAAGGCGGCGAGACGCGCCTCGAGCTCCTGGTGGACCGACTGGGTGCCAGCGATGGTGCGGACGGCGCCGGTGCCGGCGCCCCACTTCCGCGCCCCCTCGACGGCCGCGTCGACCAGGCGGGGGTGGGTGTTGAGGCCGAGATAATTGTTGCTGCTGAGGTTGATCAGCCTCTGACCGGCGATCGTCACCTCATGCCCCTGAGGGGACTCCAGGACGCGGAGCGCGTGGTAGAGGCCCTGCTCGCGGAGCCGGTCGAGGTCGGCGGAGAGCGACCGGTCGAGCGCCTGGACGGCCTCGGAAGGGCGCGGGATCTCAGTCATGGCTGCAGCGACACCTTGCCACAGCGTCCGGACTTGATGAGCCGGATCGCCTCCTCGATGTCGGCCAGGGCGAAGCGGTGGGTGATCAGCGCCTCGGCGTCGATCGCGCCACTCCGCAGGTACCGGGAGGTCTCCTCCCAGGTCGCGAAGAGCCGGCGGCCGGTGACGCCGTAGAGGGTGACTCCGCGCATCACCACGTCCTGGGAGAGGTCCATGCTGGTCGGAGCGTCGCCGATGCCGAGCAGGGATACCCACCCGCCGGAGCGGACCGACCGGGTGGCCGCGACGACCGCCGCCGAGGCCCCGCTCATCTCCAGCGCGCAGTCGACCTCGCCGCCCGCGGCCCGGCGGACCTCCGCCTCGGTGCTCCCCTCACCCGCTTCGATGAGAGCATCCGCCCCCATCCTCCCGGCCAGCTCCAGGCGGTACCGGTTGGGCTCCACGGCGATGACCCGGGCCGCCCCCCGCGCCTTGGCCACCGCGACCGCGGCACAGCCGATCGGGCCGCAGCCGAAGACGGCGACGGTGCGGCCCTCCAGCTCTCCGTAGGAGCAGGCGTGGACGGCGTTGCCGAAGGGCTCCATGGCGGCGGCGACGGCCGGGGCCATCTCGGGACCAACCGGCCAGACGTTCTCGGCGGGGAGCGCCACCAGCCCGGCGAATCCGCCGTCGGCGTCGACACCCAGGATCCTGGTGGCGGCACAGACGTGGAAGTCGCCGCGCAGGCAGGCGGGGCAGCGGTGGCAGACGAGGTGGGATTCAACCGCCACCCGGTCGCCGATGCGCGCCCGGCCATCTGCCCCCTCCCCGAGCGCGAGCACCTCGCCGCAGATCTCGTGGCCCATGATCCGGGGCAGGTGAACCCGGGCCCGGGCCCAGGGGTTCCAGTCGTAGAGGTGGATGTCGGTACCGCAGATCGAGGCGGCGACCACCCGGAGGAGGACCTCGCCGGGACCGGCGAAGGGCTCGGGTGAGTCGGTGATGGAGACCCCCGGGCGGGGGGAGGCCTTGATGACAGCACGCACGGCGGCCCGATTATGAGCGCGGGACCGGCTCCGACCCTCGGCCGATCAGGGAGCCGGGGCCGTCTTCGGGTCGGGCACGCTGGGTGAGGAGACCACCCGCGCGATCAGGGCGCGGAAATGGAGGAGGGTGGTGGGGACGAGCAGCGGGAGGCCGACCACGAGGTTGGCGAGGGTGACCGGCCCGCCCCACACCTTGACCAGCATGCAGACGAAGAGGACAAGACCGGTGAGCATGGTGCTGTAGCGACCCCAATTGGTCCGCACCAGCTCGGGCCGCCGCCGGAGGAGAAAGACGACCGGCGTGAGCAGCAGCGGGCCGATGTAGCGGACCACGATGAGGACGGCCAGCCACCAGGTGAAGATGCCCAGCCAGACACTCCCCACCGCGCCGACGCTAAAGAAGAGGGCGTCGCCTGCGGGGTCGATCGCCTTGCCGAGCTGGGTCACCGGGCCGAAGCGGCGAGCGACCCAGCCGTCGACGGCGTCCAGCATCCCGACCGATCCGCCGATGAAGATCCAGAGGATGAGCCCGAGGCGGTCCGGGAGGGACCAGGCGGTGCAGAGCAGGAGCGGCGGGCAGAGCCAGGCGCGGATTGCCGACAGCCCGTTGGGCACCCCGTAGACGTCGACGCGACTGCCATCGGGGCGGACCAGCATGGTGGCGCCCCCGGCCATGACGAGCGCCACCACCACCCAGCAGCCGAAGGTCAGCAGGGCGGCGACGGCCCACCCACCGCCGTGCAGCTGGGCGATCACCAGGGCGAACGCCTCACCGATGACGAGCCCGAGCCCGAGCCAGCCGTACAGCGAGTGGCGCAGCCCCTGGCTGGTGCGGAGCCGGTCTGACGACTGCGAGATGAGCCCGGCGAGGCCGGATGCCCCCGAGGTGACCGCTGCGGGAGCCCCTATTGGATCACCAGGCAGGTGATGGTCTTGAAAACGCCGTCGGCGGCCTGGACCTTCTCGACGATCAGCTTGCCGATGCCGGCGATGTCGCGCGCCTCGACCTCGGCGATGACGTCGTATTCGCCGCTGATCGCGTCGGCTTTGAGAATCCCCTCCTGTCCGTGGAGCTTGGTGGCGACGTCCAGGGCCTTGCCGGCGGTGGCGCTGATGAGCACGTAGGCGCGGACCATCTTCTCCCTCCGAGTGAGCTGTCGACCGAATGTACCACGCTGTCGCGGGCACCCCGGTTAGCATGGACTCGTGTTGCTGGGCTGGAAATGGCTGGCCGTGATCCTGCTCGCACCGCTCCTCCGGAAGTTCGTTCGCTCCCGGCAGGCGGGACGGCCGGTGGTGGACATGCAGGGCGTCCGCTCCCGGGTGGCGTCGGCCCGGGAGCCGGCGACGATCGCCGGCCTCGTGGCGGTCGTGGCGGTGCTCATCTGCTGCTGCGGCGCACTGCTCGCGGCCGGGGTCACGGCGCTGCTGCTCAGCCCTCAATGGCTGGGGGGAGTGCTCGTCGCCGTGGCGGCGTTGTGTGCTCTGGGGGCGGTGCCTGAGGTGCGCGGCATCCGGCGAGGTCTGCACGCCCGGCGGCTCCGGCTCCATGGCGACGACGTGACCCACGAGCTGGACGGCACGCCGCCCCGGTAGGGGAGAGCGGCCCGCTCCCCAACCGACCCTGCCGCACCGCACAATCGCACCCATGGCGACGAGCAGGGGGCGCGGCCACCTCACCGCCCTGGCCGGGCTGGCGGCGGCGATCGGCGGGCCCATCGCCATCACCGCGCTCCTCAGCATGGTGGGATCCGCCTCGGCGCGCGACTACATCTTTCTCTACCTGGCCCTGGTGGCGGTGCTCGGGACCGTGAGCGGTCTGCCCTCCGCGCTCACCGCCGCGGCGCTCAGCTTCGTGCTCGTCGACTACTTCTTCGTCCCCCCCCTGCACACCCTCACCATCGCCGACGCCAGCGACCTCATCGACCTGGTGGTCTTCGCCGCAGTCGCGATCGCGGCCGGAGGTGTCGGCTCGGGACGCCGCCATGCCCAGATCGAAGCGGAGCGGCTCACCGCCCAGGTGCGCCAGACCAATGCCCAGCTGGAACAGTTGGAGCGCGAGCAGACGGAGGCGGCGGCGGTCGCGGTGCGACTCGCCCAGACCCAGCAGCAGGTGCGGGTGCTGGAGGCGTCGGACCGGCTGCGCACCGATCTGCTCGCCAACGTCTCCCATGAGCTGCGCACCCCGCTGGCGAGCATCCTGACCGGCGCCACCGACCTGCTGTCGCGCCCGCGCCTTCCCGCCACGGTGCACGGCGATGTGGAGGCGATCATCGGCCAGGCCCGCCGCCTCGAGCGACTCGTCTCCGACCTGCTCGACATGGCCCGCATCGAGGCACACGCGCTGACCCTCGACCCGGTGGAGATCGACCTGGGCGATGCCATCGAGGCAGCGGCCGCCCGGCTGCGCCTGGCATCCCCGGGCCGGGCGGTGGCGATCGACCTGCCCCCCGACGGGCTGGAGGTGCTCGCCGACTGGGATCGACTGGGTCAGATCCTCGACAACCTGGTCCAGAACGCCGACCGCCATGCGCCGGCGGGGACGCCGATCACCGTGGAGGCGGCTCCGGGCAAGCGCTCGATGGTCGTCATCCGGGTCATCGACCAGGGGCCCGGGGTGCCGGTGGAGCAGCGGGAGCGGATCTTCGAGCGCTTCGTGCGCGGTGTGGACGTCGGGGAGCCGGAGGAGCGCCCCTCCGGTGCGGTGCCGAGCGGGACCGGGCTGGGGCTGGCCATCGTCCGGGGCCTGGTCGAGGCTCACGCCGGCCGGGTGTGGATCGAGGATTCGGAGGAGGACGAGGGGGCGCACTTCGCGTTCACCCTCCCGGCGGCATCCCCCACCGATCCGCGGGGCTGAGGCCTGATCGGACGGACTTGGGTGGCGCGAGGGCCAGTAGGGTGCTGAGCACCCTGCTAGGCGTCGTTGGCGGCGACGACGTGCACGTCCACGTCGGCCATCAGCCGGATGAGGCGCCGGAGGGTCTTGGAGCTGCTGTTGCGGCCGCTCCGCATCACCAGGATCTCGGTGATCCGGTGACCGCGAGCGTAGGCGGCGACGGTGGCGGCCACGTCGTTGCCGTCGATGGTCACGAACTCGCCGCCCAGCTGGTGAGTGAGGGTGGCGTAACCTCCGAGCAGCCGCTTCTCGTCCTCGCTGCGCGACCCACGTCGCACCGAGACCGCGGTCAGGGCGTCGTCCCGGCGGGCGGCGTGGGCCGCGGCGCGGCGGATGACGGCATCCTGGCCGAGCTGGGGTGGGACCAGCACCAGGACCCGGGGGCGTGCCTCCCACGGCTCATTGATGCGCGCCGTGCTCATGTAGGCGACCAGACGCCGGTCGCAGTGCTCGGCCACCCGGCGCAGTGCCATCTCCCGGAGCGTTGTGAGCACGTCGGGGCGGAACTCGCCCTGGAGGGCCTTGATCGCCTCCCCGGGGGGCATGATCTCCCCCTGGCGCAGCCTCTCCTCCAGCTCGGCGGGCGGGACGTCCATCAGCTCGACCTCGTCGGCGGCGTCGAACGAGGAGTCGTCGAGGATCGGCCGGCCCGCCGGGCGGTTGAGCAGCGTCCCCATCAGGCCCACGGTGCTGTGCAGGTCGCTCAGGTGGATGGTGCCAATGACGTTGATGCCGGCGGCTCGGATGCGCGGCAGGACGTGACCGACCAGCCGGCCGGTGGTGGTCAGCCCGGCGAGGTCGTCGACGGCCACGACATCGGGGTTGCGGCTGAGCAGCGCCTCCACGTCGAGCACCCCCCGCGACGCGGGAGACCCGGGGCCGCCCAGCAGCGTGAGGGTGCCCAGCCGGGCGGCACCGCCCCCGCTCACCGCGCCGACGACAACGTCGGTCCCCCGGGAGGCGCGACGGCGGGCCTCGTCGAGCATCCTGGTCGTGGCGCCGGCCCCGCGCGCATAGCTGATGTAGAGGCGGAGCCCGCCGCGACGGCGGGGCTCCTTCATGTTTCGGAGCAGGGAGTCGGGGTCGGGGCGGTCCTGGGGCGCATAGGGGGCGGCGGCGTAGCGGGCGATGACATGGACGTCGGTGTCGGGGAGACCCTCGATGACCCGGTCGACCACGGTCGAGCGCAACTGCGCAAGGAAGCCGCGGGGGTGCGGCTCCCCCATCACCACATGGCGGCAGCCACGCTCGCGGGCGACGGCCACCAGGGTGGCGGCGATGTCGTGGGACTCCGGCTCCACGACGGTGGTCTGGAGCTCGACCGCGAGCCGGTGCCAGGGTGCCTCGGGCCCGGGCTCCCCGGCCGCGTCCTCGATGGAGCGCACGTGGACGACGGTGCAGAAGCCGCGCCGCCGGCGCGCCTGACGGACGCCGCGGCGGATCAGCGCCTCCGCCGAGGGTCCCCCCGAGACGGCGGTCAGGACGTCCTCCGTGGGCGCCTGGACGCCTCCGCGCTCCACCTCGACGCGCTCCGCCACCAGCCTGAGCCCCAGCTCGCGGAGCGCGGCCAGGTTGCCCGGGCGGAAGAAGTTGCGCAGCGCCATGTCCACCCGCTCGGCCGGGTAGACGTTGCCGTGGCGCATCCGCTTGCGGAGCGCCTCGGGGGTGATGTCGATGAACTGGACCTCGTCGGCACGGTCGAGGACGGTGTCGGGCACGGTCTCGTGGACGGTGATCCCGGTGATCCGCTCGACCACGTCCTTCACCGACTCGAGGTGCTGGATGTTCATGGTCGTGATCACGTCGATGCCCGCGTCGCGGATCTCCTCGATGTCCTCCCAGCGCTTGTGATGGCGCACCCCGGGAGCGTTGGTGTGGGCCAGCTCGTCGATCAGGACGATCTGGGGTTGGCGGGCGAGCACGGCCTCCACGTCCATCTCGGAGAGCTGGGTGCCGCGGTAGTCGACGGTGATCCGGGGCAGCACCTCCAGGGAGCCGATCGCCTCGGCGGTGCGGGCCCGCCCGTGGGTCTCGATGAAGCCGATCACGACGTCCTCGCCGCCGTCGCGGCGATCGCGACCCTCACGGAGCATGGCGAAGGTCTTGCCCGACCCCGGCATCGCGCCCAGGAACGCCTTGAGCTTGCCCCGCGGCGGAGAGGGGGGGCCGGCCACCGCCGCGACGGCGGCGGCTGCCGCCTCATCTCCGGCGACGGCGGGTGGCTCGCTGCGGGATTTGCTCATCGCCCTCTCACCCACCCGTCCGGCCAGGCCCGGGGCGGGCTCCTACGGCCTCCAGTGTACCCAGGAAGGCTCAATCGGCCCGTGCACTCCGACGACGCCACCGCGGGCCCCGATCACCCGAGTGCCGGGGGTGCGCCGAACGTCTGGTTCATGGCCAGGTTGAGCTGCAGGACGTCCACATCGGGCTCGCCGAAGATCCAGAGGACGCGGCCGGTGATGTTGGCCTCCACCAGCGCGTGAACCTTGGCCGGGTTGAGCCCCCGCGCCTCCGCCACCATGTTGACCTGGGCCAGCGCGGCGGCCACGCTGATGTCCGGGTCGTAGCTGGTGAAGTCGCCGGTCGCCAGGTCCACCGGGATGGCAGTGGTCGTGGCGCCGGCGCTGAGGCAGTGCGCGCTGGGGTCGGTGACCGCCTGCTGCAGCTGGCCGGCGGTGAAGGAGCCGGTGGTGTCGATGCCCACGCAGTGCAGGTAGCCGGCGTAGGTGTCGACCTGCTCGATCAGCAAAGCGTTGCTGGGTGCGAGGTTGCTGCCTTGCGAGTTGTTGGACTCGCACGGCGGGCTGAGGGGCAGCACCACCTCGGTGCCGCTGGAGGTGGTCTGCACGGAGTAGGAGGGGCGTCCCTGGAAGTAGCGGGGGTCGACGGTGTAGAAGGTGTGGCCCTGGTACTGGGTGGTCTGGAAGACGGGGGTACCGGACACATCCTTGGTCTCGTAGTAGCACTCACCAACCAGGTTGGCGCCGACCACGGTCCCGCTGGAGTTCTTGATCAGACCACCGTTGGCCTGACTGTTGAAGGCGACCTGGGAGACCCCCAGCATGACCAGCGGGTAGACGAGGCCACCGAGGACGGCGATCACCAGGGTGATCCGCACCGCGACCAGCAGCTCCTTGGGGAAATTGCGAAACATCTTCTTACCGCTCAGATGAGGTGGAGGTGGGTGATCACGATGTCGACCGCCTTGATGCCGATGAAGGGGAGGATGACCCCGCCCACCCCGTAGAGGAGGAGGTTGCGGCGGAGCAGTGCTGCAGCGCCCACCGCCCGGTACTTGACCCCGCGAAGGGACAGCGGGATGAGCGCGACGATGATCAGGGCGTTGAAGATCACCGCCGACAGGACGGCACTCTCCGGCGTCGTCAGCTGCAGGATGTTGAGCGCCTTGAGGGGCGGGAGGGCCACGGCGAACATCGCCGGGATGATGGCGAAGTACTTGGCCACGTCGTTGGCGACGCTGAAGGTGGTGAGCGCACCCCGGGTGATGAGCATCTGCTTGCCGGTCTCCACGATCTCGATCAGCTTGGTCGGGTCGCTGTCGAGGTCGACCAGGTTGCCCGCCTCCTTGGCGGCCTGGGTGCCGCTCTGCATGGCCACGCCGACATCGGCCTGGGCCAGCGCGGGCGCGTCGTTGGTCCCGTCACCGGTCATCGCCACCAGCTTGCCGCCGGCCTGCTCGGCCCGGATGAGCTCCAGCTTGTTCTCGGGGGTGGCCTCGGCGAGGAAGTCGTCGNNAGGTCCTCGAACCGCTCCTTGATGCCGGGCTTGACGATGTCCTTGAGATGAATGGTGCCCAGCACGGTCCGGTTCTCAGCGACCAGGAGTGGGGTGCCGCCGCTGCGGGCGATGGTCTCGACCTGATCGCGCACCGTCGCCGGCAGCTCGTGGCTGGTCTCGCCCGAGCACCAGAAGGCGATCGCGTCGCCGGCGCCCTTGCGGATGCTGAGGGTACCCCGGTCGACGCCGCTCATCCGAGTCGTGGCCGTGAACGGTACGAACTCCCAGGAGTGGATGTCCGGCTCCTCGGCGATCCCGATACGGCGGGCCAGGGCGACGATGGAGCGTCCCTCGGGGGTCTCGTCAGCGACGCTCGCCAGGTCCGCCGCCTTCACCAGGCGCTGCATCTCGAC
>PLOF01000051.1:0-5575 GCA_003142035.1 Candidatus Dormiibacterota bacterium | reverse complement strand
GGGATGAGGCAGACCAGCAGCGCGATCAGCACCACGACCGACACCGATGCTCCGGCGAAGAGAGCAAAGGGCTGCAGGGTGACGACGGCGATGATGAAGATGATCGTGAGGCTGGCGAGGAGGATGTTGAGCGCGATCTCGTTGGGCGTCTTCTGCCGGGAGGCCGACTCGACCAGGCCGATGATGCGGTCCATGAAGGTCTCACCGGGGTTCTGGGTGATCTCGATGACGATGCGGTCGCTGAGCACCCTCGTGCCGCCCGTGACCGCGCTCCGGTCGCCGCCGGCCTCGCGGATGACCGGGGCCGACTCGCCGGTGATGGCCGACTCGTCGACGGACGCGATCCCCGCGATGATCGTGCCATCGCTCGGGATGATGTCCCCGACCTCGCAGACGACGATGTCGCCCTTGCGCAGCTCAGGAGCGGGGACGCTCTCCTCGGTCCCACCCGCGCCGCCCACCAGCCGGCGGGCGATGGTGTCCGAACGCGT
This sequence comes from Candidatus Dormiibacterota bacterium, assembly GCA_003142035.1. Lineage (GTDB taxonomy): Bacteria > Chloroflexota > Dormibacteria > Aeolococcales > Aeolococcaceae > Changshengia. The sequence goes on along the minus strand of PLOF01000051.1, from coordinate 5,084 downwards.
CCGCCGAAGGCTCGCCGCCTGCGCCTTGCCACGACCCTCGGCGACCGCCTCGGCGAAGTTGGCGAAGAGCACCGTGAACCAGAGCCAGAGGCAGACCTGACCGACGAACCCCTGGTCGCCGTGGTTGAAGAAGCCGGTGATGAAGACATAGGTGGTGATCGCGGCACCGACCTCGACCACGAACATGACCGGATTGCGGGCCATCACGCGGGGGTTGAGCTTCTTGAAGCTCGCGCCGATGGCGGGAACCAGGATGGCCGGGTCGTACAGGCTGCTCTGGCGACGGCGCTTGCGCGGCTGAGGGAGCCCACCTGTGCTGGCGATGACAGTCATGACCCGTTATTCCTTAAGGGTGAGAGAGGATGCCGGCGTGGAGCTGCAGCTGCTCGAGGATCGGCCCGAGCGCCAGCGCCGGGAAGAAGGTCAGGGCACCGACGATCAGGATGGTGCCGATCAGGAGTGCGGTGAAGAGAGGGGTATCGGTGGGGAAGGTGCCCGCCCCGGCGGGGACGATCTTCTTCTTGGCCAGCGAACCGGCCAGGGCCAGCACCGGGATCACGAAGATGATCCGGCCCAGCCACATGGCGGCGGCCAGGGTGGTGTTGTAGAAGAGGGTGTTGGCACTGAGGCCCGCGAACGCGCTGCCGTTGTTCCCCGTCGTCGAGCTGTAGGCGTAGAGGATCTCGCTGAAGCCGTGGGGCCCAGGGTTCAACGGACCGGCCTGGCCCGCCGGCGTCAGCACCGCGAGTGCCGCGAAGCCGAGGATGGAGAGGGGCAGGATGAGGATGGCAAGCGCCGCGTACTTGATGTCGCGTCCCTCGATCTTCTTGCCCAGGTACTCGGGGGTCCGGCCGACCATCAGCCCGGCGAGGAAGACGGCGACGATGGCGAAGGCGACCATCCCGTAGAGGCCGGAGCCGGTGCCACCGGGTGTGATTTCACCCAGCTCGATGAGCACCATCGGCACCATGCCGCCCAGCGGCGTGTAGCTGTCGGTGGCGCCATCCACCGAGCCGGTGCTGGTGCCGGTCGCCGCCACGTTGTAAATGGCGGACTGGATGGGGCCGAATCGAGCCTCCTTGCCTTCCATGTTGCCGCCCGCCTGGTTGGAGCTGGCGACCTGGCTCACCGCCGTTGCGCTGAGAGCCGGGTTACCGGCCTGCTCCTGCTGGGCTGCGAGGGCTGCGCCCCCGACGAGGATGATCGCCATCGCGCCGAAGAGCGCGAAGCCCTGCTTGACGTTGCCGACCCACTTGCCGAAGGTGACCGCCAGGCCGAAGGGGAGGACCAGGCAGAGGAAGATCTCCAGGGAGTTGGTGAGCCCGGTCGGGTTCTCGAAGGGTGCGGCGGCGTTGGCGTTGAGGAAGCCCCCGCCGTTGGTCCCCAGGTCCTTGATCGCCTCCATGGCCGCGATCGGTCCCTGGGCGATGGTCTGGCCGACCCCCTCGAGAGTGGTGACCGACGTGTAGCCGTTCAGGTTCTGGATGGCGCCGCTCGCGACCAGGACGATGGTGGCGACCACCGCGATGGGGATGAGGACGTAGAGGGTGCAGCGGACGATGTCGACGTAGAAGTTGCCGATCGTCTTGGCGCTGTGCCGAGCCACGCCCCGGATGACCGCGATCGCCAGGGCGATCCCGGTCGCCGCCGAGAGGAACTGGTGGAAGGTGAGGCCCAACATCTGGGAGAGGTAGCTCATCGTCGCCTCGCCCGTGTACGCCTGCCAGTTGGTGTTGGTGGTGAAGCTCACCGCCGTGTTGAAGGCGAGCGCCGACGGCACCCCCGGGAAGTTCTCGGGGTTGAGCGGAAGGCTGCCCTGGATGCGGAGGATCACGTAGGTGAAGACCAGGCCCACCACCGAGACGAGAAGCATCGCGACCAGGTAGCCCTTCCAGCTCTGCTCGTGCTCCTCGTCGATCCCGGTCACCTTGTAGATGCCGCGCTCCACCGGGCGCAGAGCGAAGTGCAGGAAGGTGCGCTCGCCCTTGAACACCTTGACCATGAAGCCGCCGACGAACCAGGCGCCGGCAAAGACGGCACCGTAGGTCACGATGAAAGCGATGATGTCGAGCGCCACGGCTCAGAACCTCTCGGGGAAGAGCATGGCGGCGACCAGGTAACCGGTCACCAGGACCGCGATGACGAAGGCGACGATGTAGCCGAGGGTCTGGCTCATCAGAGCTTCTCGAGGCCGTAGACGTACAGGAAGCTCATCACCACCAGGACGGCGAGGATGGCGAGCATGAGCAGATCGAGCATCAGCGGGCCCGCCAATCGGATGCGACGCAGAGGTTCATGCGCAGAAGTCTCGTCATCTGAGCGTCAACGTTCGGTCAACGACTCGGCCGCAGCCGGGACGGCGACCCGGTAGACCCGCCAGCCGGGCCGCCGCCAGAGCCGTCCGAGCTCGTCGATCTCGACGCCGTCCAGGGCCACCCGAAAGACCCGCCCTCTCGGGGTGTCCATGTCGATCAGGATGTCGACGGCACCGTCCAGTCGCGGCAGCACGGCGCCAACGCTGCCCAGGCTGGTCCCGTCGGCATCGAGGACGGCCGTCCCTTTGAGGGCGCGCACGTCCAGGAACCGCAGCCCCGCGAACTGCCACTCGGTGTCCATGGCAACGATCCTGAACGCCGCAGCGTCAACGTTCGGTCAACGACCGCGGGGAGCCCAGCCGATCAGGGCGCTGTCTGACCGCCCAACTCCGCCGGGCCGCCCAACTCCGCCGGCGGTCCGAAGCGGTACCCCCTCCTCCCGGCGGTGACGATGATCTCGGGTTCGGCTGGGTCGAACTCGAGCTTGCGCCGGAGCCGCTGGACAAAGGTGCGCAGGTAATTGCGGTCTCCGGCATACATGGGCCCCCAGACCCTCGTAAGCAGGGTCCGATGATCCATCACCACCCCCGGGTGCCTGGCCAGCTCGGCGAGGAGGACGTACTCGGTCGGCGAGAGTCGCACCTCGGCGCCGGAGCGGGTGACCACACGCGCCCCGAGGTCGACCACCACCCCGCCGCAGCGAACCACCAGCGCGGCTTCGGCGGTGCCGCGCACCCGGCGCAGGACGGCGCGCACCCGAGCCAGCAGCTCGTCGGCGCCAAAGGGCTTGGTGAGGTAGTCGTCGGCACCCAGGTCGAGAGCCCGGACCTTATCCCGCTCGTCGCCCCGGGCGCTGATCACGATCACCGCGGGCTGCCGCCTCCCCTCCAAGGTGTCGAGCAACCGCCAGCCATCGATGAAGGGGAGGCCGATGTCGAGAAGAACAACGTCGTAACCGCCCTTGCCGAGCTTTTCGGCCCCGACCAGGCCGTCTTCGGCGTCGTCCACCCGGTGCCCGGCGCGCTCCAGGGCGGCCCGGAGGATGCGCCGCAGGGAGGCGTCATCCTCGATGACGAGCAGTCGCCCGGACGGGCCCGGGGCCGCGAGTGGCTCACTCATGCCTGCGGATTCTCCGCCAAGGGGACGGTCAACGGTGGGAGCGGGCTCCGATCGCCGCACGCGACACAAGGGACCTCGCGCTCAAGCCCGAGACGATCAGGGGGTCATCAACTCCTGGCGAAGCGCCTCGCTGGCGACGATGAAGCCGGCGTCCACGCTGTCGATCAGACCTGCGCAATCGGCGAGGTCACCGGACCTGGCGACGGTCTGCAGTTCGTCGCAGCGTTGCACCAGCACGCCAGCCCCGAAGGTGGCTGCGCTTCCCTTGAGGCTGTGTGCGAGTTTCGCCATGGCGACTCCGTCAGCCTCCGCGCCCGCCGAATGCAGCGCCGCGACGCGAAGTGCGCCGTCACTCAGGAACAGGTGGACCAGCTTCCCGAATCCGCTCGGGCCCAGCTCGCGCAATCCCGCGATGGACGATGTGTCGAGGACGCCACCGCTCGGGAGGCTGACCAATTTGCGGTGAGACCGGACGCGAAGCTCTGTCCACCGCTCCACCATCGTGCCCTTCTCCTCGCGGCGGATCTCGCGGGTCGCCTCGAAGCCGTCCATGACGGGCATCTGACAGTCCATCAGCACCGCGTCATACGTAGCCCGCGCAACGCAGGCTACGGCGACGACACCGTTGTCGGCGACGTCGACGTCCCACCCCATCTTCTCCAGCATCAGGCACACCACCCGCTGGTTCACCGGGTTGTCGTCCACGACCAGGACGCGCCCACGACCTCCTTTGAGTGCCTCCGGACGCGTGTACTGCGTCATCATCTGCGCCGGCTCTTCATGGTCAGCCGGCGACAGCAGCGTTTCCAGGCACTCCCGGAGTCGAGCCACGCGGACCGGCTTGGCGAGGAAGGCGTCGATCCCGGCCTCACGAGCCCTGTCGGCGTCGCCGGTGCGCACGACTGAGGGCAGAAGGATCAGCCGGGTCTGACGAAGCTCCGGGGACAGGCGAATCCTGGTGGCCACCTCGATGCCGTCCATGTGCGGCATTTGATGGTCCAGGAGCGCCACCTGGAACGGGTCTCCGCGCCCTGCCGCGTCGGCCATGGCCGCGAGGGCCTCGATGCCGCCCCCGAAGCACTCCGGCCGCGCCCCCCAGGCGCGGAGACTCTGATCCAGCACCACCCGATTGCTGTTGTGATCGTCGACCACGAGGACGTGAACGCCGCCGAGCGCTTTCTGCGATGACACGGGCCGCGCCGTGGCCTTCGGGAAGGTCAGAACGAAGAAGAAGGTGCTGCCCTTGCCCACCACGCTGGTGACGCCGATCTCGCCGCCCATCAGTTCCACAAGCTGCTTGCAGATGGCGAGGCCGAGGCCGGTGCCCCCGAATCTCCGCGTCGTCGACGCGTCGGCCTGGCTGAAGCTCTCGAAGAGGCGCCCCAGGTGCTTCGGATCGATGCCGATCCCGGTGTCGGTCACGTCAAATCGCACGACGAGCGAGTCATCCTGCTGGCGCACAACGTGAACCCCGAGGTTCACCTCACCGGTATCGGTGAACTTGACGGCGTTCCCGAGGATGTTCACGAGCACCTGGCAGATCCGCACGGGGTCACCCCGCACCATGCTCGACAACTGAAGATCCACCGCCACGGTTAGCTCGAGGCCCTTCTCGTCGGCGCGGTGAGCCACCAGCTTGACGGCATCCTC
>PLOF01000048.1 GCA_003142035.1 Candidatus Dormiibacterota bacterium | reverse complement strand
CCGCCGCGGACCAAGTGCACGGGCATCTACATCAACAGCGCGCTGGCCAAGTCCGAAGCACTCCAGGCCGGTTTTGACGAGGCGATCATGCTCACCGGCGCGGGGCACGTCTGCGAGGGCAGTGGGGAAAACATCTTCCTGGTCCGCGGCGGGGTGATCTCCACGCCAGCGCCGGCGGACAACATCCTGGAGGGGATCACCCGCCAGGGGATCATTCACCTCTTCCGCGAGGAGATGGGACTGGACGTGGTCGAGCGTTCCATCGGCCGGAGCGAGCTGTACATCGCCGATGAGGTGTTCATGTGCGGGACCGGCGCGCAGGTGGCCCCGGTGGTCGAGATCGATCGCCGGACGGTCGGCGACGGCAAGCCCGGACCGCTCACCCTGCGGGTCCAGGGCCTCTTCAACGGCATCGTGGCGGGTGCTAACCCCAAGTACGCGGAGTGGCTGCGCCCGATCTGGTGACGCTCCCGGCGGCCATCTCGCGCACGATCTGAGCCCCGGCGCGCCGGAGCAGCCGCCGGGGCACCCGGCGCGGATCTTCGCCCGGCCCGGCCAGGTCCGCCAGCGAGATGGAGCGGCGGAATCCCCCGGGGTCGGAGCGCACCTCGCCCGCCACCGCGATGCACGGGACGCCCAGCCGGGCTGAGCGGCGCGCCACCTCCATCGGAGCCTTGCCTGCCGCGGTCTGGTGGTCCAGTCGCCCCTCCCCGGTGAGCACGAGATCCGACTCCGAGATGGCCGGGTCGAGCCCGATCGCGTCGGCCACCACTGACGCTCCGGGCAGCAGGGTCGCGCCCGCGACCGCCAACCCGTAGCCACTCCCGCCCGCCGCCCCCGCGCCGGCCTGGTCGCGGAGGGCGGCCGGGACACCCGCGTCACGCTCCAGCACCTCGGCGAGCCGCCGCAGCCCGGCCGCCAGCCGGTCGACCTCCGGGCCCGTCGCTCCTTTCTGGGGCCCGAAGACGTGGGCTGCGCCGAGCCTGCCGAGCAGCGGGCTGTCCACGTCACTGACAACCTCGAGCCGGCAGAGGCGGAGACGCGGATCCAGGTCAGAGAGGTCGGCGGATTCCAGCGCGGTGAGGGCGCCCCCGCCGGGGCCGAGGGGGTGGCCACGCCCGTCGAGGAGCTTCACCCCGAGGGCCGTGAGCAGCCCGGCGCCGCCGTCGGTGCAGGCCGAGCCGCCGATGCCCACCAGGATGCGGCGGGCGTCCCCGCCGAGGGCGCGAGCGATCAGCTCGCCGGCACCCCGGGAGGTGGCGCGCAGGGCGTCGGGGCGACCCCCGAGGCGCCGCAGGCCGGAGGTCTCGGCCAGCTCGACGACCGCGGTGGTCGCGGAGATCCATCCCAGGCGGGCCACCAGCCGGCCGCCCAGCGGGCCGGTGACCCGGTGGAGCTCGATCCGGGCGGCGGGCGACACCGCGAGAAGGACGTCCAAGGTGCCGTCGCCGCCGTCCGCCATGGGCAAAGCCCGGGCCAGGGCCCCCGCGTCGCGGGCGCCGGCCGCCAGCGCCGCCGCCGCGGCCGCCGCGGTGAGGGTCCCCCGGAAGGCATTGGGGGCGCAGAGGACGCGCAACCCCGGGCTGCCGCCCATCCCCTCGCCGGGCCCGCTCCGCCGCCGGCCTGGCCACGGCTTCCGGGGGGTCATCTCAGCGGGGGCCGATCAGGGCGAAGAAGGTGGCCATCTCCTCGGCGCTCCAGATGTGGCCGTCGCACTTGTCCACGTTGACGAGAAGCCCCGACGCCGAGCCCGCCGGCGCACCTGGCCCGGCCGCGGAGATCTCGCCCGTGGAGATCTGGAACGTGAAGAACATGGGGTGGTCTGCCTGGAGCCGGGGCGTCTCGGGACGCACCCCCTTCTGCCTCGGGCGCACGGCCGCCAGTGCGTGCAGTGCTGCCTCCGCGATGCCGATGGCGGCGGTGGCGTAGCGGGCCGGCACGATGAGCGTGGAGATGCCATGGCGGTCGTGGGCTCGGCGCTGCGCCCGGGCGGCGTCCAGGGAGAGCGAGGAGCCCGCGAACTCGAAGTCGAGCTGGAGCAGGGAGGCGGTCCGGATGCGGCCGGCGTCCCAGGGGCGGGGCCTGACGTGGACCAGGTCGTACTGGGTGTCGTCGGGCGAGGGGGCGGCTGTCTCGGGGAGACCTTCAGCCCGCTTCGGGCGCGTCAAACTCGACGCCGCGCCGGCTCTAGCCGTTTCGCCGGATCCGCGCGATCCAGCGGTCGGGGGCGCGAACCTCAGCCATCGTCGGCATCATCTCAGGGCTGTCCCACACCCGGTTGAGGAGGCGGTAGCCGCCGGCCGCGATGAGCGCCTCGCAGAAGCGCTCGCCGAGGTCGTACTGGCGCATCTTGAGCGAGATCCCGGTCAATCCGAGGATCAGGCGCTCGATCAGGCTGCGCTCCGCCTGGCGCCGGTGGAAGGCAGCCTCCAGCTTGTCGAAGTCCTCGATGTGGCCCCGTCCGACCCGGTGCATCACGAGATTGCTGTAGCCCTCCAGCACACTCATGATCGCCTGGAGGCGGCCGATCCCGCGGAGCTGGCCGGCGACGGCGACGCCCATCCGGCGGAGCGCCTCGGAGGTGAGGCCCCGGGGCTCGGGATCGCCCGTGCCCTCGCCGATTCCCGACGCGACCAGCTCGTTCATCAGGCTTCCGAGGTGCGGGCCGAGCCAGGGGTGGGCCTCGAACTGCCAGGCATGGGTCGCCTCGTGGAGGATGAGCCAGCGTCGCAACGCCTCGGGTGGGGCGTCCTGGCCGCGCTCCAGCATCACGACGTTGGGCTCGACCAGGTAGAGGGCGGCCGGCGGCCGCTCCACCTCATCGCCGGCGCGCCCGGCTGCCGGGACGAACGCCGGGACCGGGAGCATCAGCACCGGGTCGTACTGGCCCAGCACCCGCTGCGCCATGAAGCCGAGCACCTCACCGACGTAGCGGCTGGTCAGCCGCCTGCCCAGCGCGGTGAGCGTGGTCTCGGGGATCGGGCCGCGCATCTCCTCGGCGGGCTCCAGCAGGCGGCGGACGATCTCCAGGTTGGCGTCGATGAAACCGTGACGGTCCAGCACGGTGACGCGGGGGACCGCTGCCGGCGGCGCGCCGCACACCTCGGCGATGAGGGGCACCATCTCGGCCGCGATGGCGTCGTAGCGGGCGGCGAGCCGCTCCGCCTGATCCCGCCTCAGCGGGACCTGCTGCCCCGACCTGGCCCGGGCGCTGCGGCGCACCGCGTCCCAGTCCATGAGGCGGTGCTCGGCACCCGGTCGGGGACGGGAGAGGGCTTTCAGGGAGAGCGCGACGGCGCCTCCGACGGCGGCCAGCGCCACGGTGCGGCGGATCAGCGGGCGCTTGGCCGGCATCTGGCGATCATATTCGCTCGCTTCGGTGACCAGGCCTCCCGGGCGCTCGCGGCGGGTGACTCGCGCGCGACGGTTGCCCTTTCCACCGTCGCCGTGGCACCCAGGGGGCCGCTGGCACTCGACGACCCGGGCCGCTAGCACTCGCCCACCCCGAGTGCTAAGATGGCCGCTGACGGTGCATCCCGACCGTTCCAGGAGCCCTGCCCACCGGGCAGGCGGTGGAGGAGGTTCATGGCTAAACAAATCATCTATGACGTGGACGCTCGCGCGTCTCTCAAGCGCGGCGTCGATGCCGTCGCCAACGCAGTGAAGATCACCCTCGGCCCCAAGGGCCGCAATGTGGTCCTCGACAAGAAGTTCGGCTCGCCGACGATCACCAACGATGGTGTGACCATCGCCAAGGAGATCGAGCTCGAGCAGCCCTTCGAGAACATGGGCGCCCAGCTGGTCAAGGAGGTCGCCTCCAAGACCAACGACATCGCCGGCGACGGCACGACCACCGCCACGGTGCTCGCCCAGGCGCTCATCGAGGCCGGTCTTCGCCAGGTCGGCACCGGCGCCAACCCGATCCTCCTGAAGCGAGGCATCGACAAGGGCGTCGCCGCCGTGGTCGAGGCCATCAAGGCCCAGTCGATCCCGGTCACCGAGCGCGAGAAGATCGCCCAGGTGGCGTCGATCTCCGCAGCCGACCCGGCCGTCGGCGAGACCGTCGCCAACGCGATGGAGAAGGTGGGCAAGGACGGCGTCATCACCGTCGAGGAGTCCAAGGGGCTGGAGACGGAGCTGGAGCTGGTCGAAGGGATGCAGTTCGACAAGGGCTACATCTCGGCCTACATGGTGACCAACGCTCAGCGGATGGAGGCGGTCCTCGAGGAGCCCTACATCCTGATCACCGACCGCAAGATCTCGGCCATCGCCGACGTCCTTCCCCTTCTTGAGAAGGTCGTCCAGATGAGCAAGCCACTCCTCATCATCGCCGAGGACGTGGAGGGTGAGGCGCTCGCGACGATCATCGTCAACAAGCTGCGCGGAACCTTCAGCGCCGTGGCCGTGAAGGCCCCTGGCTTCGGTGACCGCCGCAAGGCCATGCTGCAGGACATCGCCATCCTCACCGACGGCACCGTCGTCAGCGAGGAGATCGGTCTGAAGCTGGACTCCACCACGCTCAACCAGCTCGGCCGCGCCCGCCGGGTCACCATCACCAAGGACGACACCACCGTCGTCGAGGGTGCCGGTAGCCAGGACGCCATCAAGGGCCGCATCGAGCAGATCAAGGCGGAGATCGAGAAGTCGACCTCCGACTGGGACAAGGAGAAGCTCCAGGAGCGGCTCGCCAAGCTCTCCGGCGGAGTCGCCGTGATCAAGGTCGGCGCCGCCACCGAGACCGAGCTCAAGGAGAAGAAGCACCGCATGGAGGACGCCGTGTCGGCGACTCGCGCCGCGGTGGAGGAGGGGATCGTCCCCGGGGGTGGCGTCGTCCTCCTCAATTCGATCGCCGCTCTCGACAAGGTCAAGGCCGAGGGCGATGAGCTGGCCGGCGTCAACATCCTTCGGCGAGCCCTGGAGGAGCCGCTCCGCCAGATCGCCGTCAACGCCGGGCTCGAGGGCTCGGTCGTGGTCGAGAAGGTCAAGGGCCTCCCCAAGGGCCAGGGGCTGGACGCGGCCACCGGAGCCTACGTGGCCATGGTCGCCGCCGGGATCATCGACCCCACCAAGGTGACCCGCTCCGCCGTGCAGAACGCCGCGTCGATCGCGGGCCTGCTGCTGACCACCGAGGTGCTCATCACCGACATTCCCGAAAAGAACAAGGGCCAGGCACCGCCGCAGATGCCGGACTATTAAGTCGGCGGGATCACATCGTCCCAGGGAGGGGCGGTCTGGCAGGGTGCCGGGCCGCCCCTTCGCCGTCTCTGGCCGGGTGCCGACCGGCATCTGCCGCCGCCGCTCCTGGCAGGGTGCTGACGAACCCCGGCGGGCCTGCCGTCCCCTGCTAACGTAGCCGGCGGGTGTCCGGAACGCTGATCTTCGTGACCGACTACGGGTTGGCGGACGGCTATGCGGCCGAGCTGTGGGCCGCGGCCTGGTCGGCGTCCCCGGGCGTCCGGTGCATCGACGGCACCCATCTCGTCCCGGCCGGCGACGTCCTCACCGCCGCCTACCGCTGCAAGACGCTGGCGCGAGCCTTTGGTCCCGGCAGCGTCATCTGCGCGGTGGTGGACCCGGGGGTCGGTGGCGATCGGGCGGCGGTGGCGGTCGAGTGCGACGGCGTCGCCTGCGTAGCCCCCGACACGGGGCTCGTCTCGTACCTCTGGATCGAGGCGCGGCAGCGGCGGGCGGTCCGGCTTCTCACCCCGGCCGGCGTGTCTCCCACCTTCCACGGGCGCGATCTCTTCGCGCCGGTGGCGGCGCTCATCGCAACCGGTTCGGCCCTCGCCGGCGTCGGCGAGCCGATCGACGCACCGGACCTGCGGGAGGAACTGACGCCCGTTGCGGACGGAGACCGCCTCCGGTCCCTGGTGGTGTCGGTCGACCACTTCGGCAACTGCATCACCGGGGTGCGCCTCTCCGACCTCGGTGAGCGACGGATCGCGTCCGTGAGCTGGCCGGGCGGAGAGAGCGATCGAGTGGTGACCACCTATGCGGAGATCGGTGGCGCGGTGGCCGCGCTGTGGAACAGCTCGGGGCACCTCGAGCTGGCCGCCCGGGAGGCTTCTGCATCGGAGCGGGCACGGGTCCGGGCCGGCATGCCGATAACGGTCGTGCTCCGGTGATCGGGGCCGGCGCGGAGGCGGCGAGCGAGGCCGGAGCCGGGGCGCGGAGCCGGTACGGGGATCTCACCTCCGAACAGCAGTCGCGCCTCGACCGGGCGGCCACCGCCCAGGGCGTGAGCGTCCTTCAGCTGATGGAGATCGCAGGGTGGCAGGTGGCGCGCTGGGTGTTTGCCGCCGCCGCCGGCCGCCGCGACCCCGTCCTGGTTGTGGCCGGGCATGGCAATAACGGCGGGGACGGACTGGTGGCTGCACGCCACCTCCTGACCTGGGGTCTGCCGGTGCGGATCGCGCTGGTCGCGGAACCGGAGCGGCTCGGCGAGCTGCTGACCCTCCACCTTGGCGCTCTCCGAGCTCTGGGCGCGACGGTCACCGAGCATCCCGACGGGGACCTCCCACCGGAGCTTGTGGGCGCGGCCGGCACGGTCATCGACGCTCTGCTCGGCACCGGCGTCCGCGGTGATCCGCGGCCACCTCAGGCCAGGGCGATCGCGCTCCTTCCCGCCGGCCGCACTCTCGCCATCGACGTCCCGAGTGGACTCGACGCCACCACCGGCACACCGGGCACACCGACCGTCCGCGCACTCCGGACCTGCACCCTCACGGCCATGAAGGCGGGGCTCTGGACTCCGGAAGGCCGCGGGCACGCCGGCGAGATCACGGTTGCGGACATCGGCATGCCCACCACCGCGTGGGCCGCCGCGGGTCTCGTCCCGCCCACGCTCGTCAGCGGCGGTGAGTTGCTGACGATACCGGCAGATACGGATGGCGCGGGCGGCAGCGATGCCGCCGCCACACGGATTTCACCGCCGGCCTGACCAGTTCGGGCGCGCAGGAAGTGGGTCGAGTGATCTTGACCCCTGTACCACACCCGTGTATGCTGGCGGGACGCCACCAGCCACCCCCGGGTGGACTCATGATTAACGTCGCAGCTAACGTCCCAGCCACCAGTGGCGAGTTCGCGGAGCTCGTCTCCGAGCATCTGGACGAACTCGTCACGTACGCCGCCCATCTGGTCGGTGATGCCGACTCCGCCGTGGAGCTGGCCGCGGCCGGCATCTTCCATGCCGCCAAGTACCCGCCAGCGCGGGTTCGCGTCGACGGTACGGCCGCCCTCTACCGCGCGGTGACCCGCGCCTGCCGCACCGGTGAGCGATTCCCGCCGCGGCCCCATGGACCGGCGAGGTTGTGGCGTCGCAGCCGAGCCGGCCTCCAGACGGAATTCCGCGGTGGGGACGTGGCCAGCCGGATGAACACCGTGAAGCGCGCGCTCATGACCCTTCCCTTTGAACGACGCGCGGCGCTGCTGCTGCGCAATCTCGCCCGGCTCCGCTACCCGGAGATCGCCCGCGCGCTGGAGTGCTCGCCGGAGGCTGCCAGCCGCCAGCTGGCCGCCGCGCGGCGCCAGTTCAGCAGCGTCTACCGCGAGATCGCCATATGAAGTGCAGCCTGCTCGCATTGAGCAGCTACCTGGATGACGAGCTGGACCCCGGGCGGCGCGCCGAGATCGAGGCGCATCTCATCGGCTGCGAGCGCTGCCGCAAGGGCCTCGAATGCCTCCGCGAGGAGACGGAGCGCTTCGGTGCGCTGGGACGGGTCCACGTCCCCGACGATGCCGTCAGCGGTTTCCTCCAGCAGCTCGGGCTGCTCGGGCCCGACGACACACTTCCCCCGCGCGCGCCGCGGCCACCCGACCCCCCCGGACCGGAGCTGCCCCGGTGGCGAGGCGGCGGAGGAGCCGCCGAGACGCTGCCGTGGAGCGCGCGCCACGATCCCCCACCTCCGCCGGCCCCGCCGGAGAGCGATCAGCCGTCCCTCCCCTTCGTCGACGTCTTCGCGCCATCGGGTGTGACCGTGATGGCCGCGCCGACCGAGGAGCCCGTGGGGGACGACGAGCTCCAACTCAATGGTCGATCGGTCCCCACGTCCGCACCATCTCTGGCACCGGAAACGGTGCCGGGCGGTCCGGAGCCGCCGGCTCCCAGCCACTGGTCCTACGGGAGCGTCGCGCTCGAAGGGGTCGGTGCCTGGCCCACCGGGCAACCCATCCGGGTGACTCCGTCGGGCGTCGAGGAGGCCGCGTCCGAAGCCGCCGGGATCGACGTCCCCACACTGCGGGCGGCAGGTGCCGAGCGTCCCGCACCGAATGCCGCTGTCGTGGCGGCGTCCGGGATCGAGGCTGGCGCGCCCGCGGTGGCGCCCGAGCCGGTGGTGAATCCGGACGACATCCTCCCTCCACCGCCCTCGTTGCCGGCATCTCCGGCTCCACCGGTACATCCGCCGCCGCCCCCGCCTCCGGTGCCACTCCCCACCTCTGCTCCGCTGCGCTCTCAGCCACCGCCGACCGGGCTCGGGGACCAGACCTGGCTTCACTCGGCGCCCTCCGCACCGCGGGGCAGGGCGTCCGATGACGACGGCGATCCCTGGAGCTGGGCGCCCCGGGATGACCCGGCACCTCCGCAATCTCGCATCTACCCGGCNNCGAGGACGCCACCCCCGATCCCCTCATCGATCCGCTGATCGCCCGGGTGGCGGGACCGCCTCAGCCGGTCCGGGCGACCCTGATCTCGCGCCTCCGCGACCAGGTCTCGCTGCGCCTGGCGCTCATGCGCAGCGCCGACAACGAGGACGGGGAGGCTCTGGTCGCCGTGTCGGGGCCGGGTCACAGCGTGCAGCCGCCCGAGTCGGCGGGGCTGCTCACGGCCGCACTTCGTGCGCGGATGGATCCGCCCGTCGAGATGGACGAGGCCGCCGCGCCACCCGCCAGCGGCGCCGTCCCGGCTCGAGGGGGCTACGGCGTCGAGCGCCCAGCTGCGACCCCGTGGTCGGGAGTACCGCCCTTCGAATCGGCGACGATCGCCGAGGCGACCACCCCACGCGTTCGCGATCTCGATCGAGGCCCCGGCCAGCCCGGCCGCCACACCCGGCAGCTCGGGGACCGGCGCTGGGGCGGCCCGAGCTCCGGCAAGGTGGAGCCGGCGTCGGGGCGACTGGGCGACCTCCCCCACCGCGTGCGCCGTCTCGCACGCCAACCCCGGCGCCGCTACATCGTCCTTGGCGTCCTCGCCACCCTGGCCGTGCTGGTCGTGACGGTGAGCTTGGTGGTCAACGGGGGCCCGACCCCGCTGCCGCTGGCGGCGAACACGGCGGCGACCTCCCGCGCCGCGCCGCTCGCGAGCGGGACCCCGGCACTGCAGCCGGCCACCGCCCTGCAGCCCTCGACCTCGGTCGCGCCGAGCGTCGCCCCGACCGTCTCGTCGACGCCCGTGCCCACCCCGGTGCCGACCCCCGTTCCAACCCCCGTCGTCGCCACTCAGAGCTTCGGCAGCGGGGGCTCGGGGTGGACCGTCGAGGACGTCCGCTATGGAACGCAGCCGGACGGCGACCTCTGGATCGTCATCGACTTTTCGGGCGGCTCGGGTGAGCCGAGGGCGACGGCCTCCTTCTCCGACCCGACGACGCTCGACGTGACGCTCGCGGGAGCCCGCGAGTCCGGCCTCTCGGCGGGGACAGGCGGGATCGTGACGAACTCCGCGGTGACCTCGAGCGGGAGCACTGTGAAGTTGGTCTTCGACCTGAGCCAGGCCGTGACCCTCAAGAACGGCTCCTACACACCCCAGGACTCGAGCAGCCCATACCCGCTGCACCTCATCCTCGACGTCGGCTGAGCGACGCCCGACGCCGGCTGTCCGCGATCAGCGCGCTGGCTGACCGGGCCTCAGGCGGCCTTGCAGTTCTTAGTGTGCTTGACGATCCGCTCGCGCTTCGGCTCCCCGGGCTGGCGGGCGTGGCGGAAGGCGATCTCGATGCCGATCTCGTTCTGGCGCATCAGCTGGTGGCAGACCGGGCAGCGCACCGAGGTCAGGATCTCCTTCTGGGAGAGGACACCCTTGGATTCCTTGAGGTTGTTGGCCATGGAAAGGCTCCTGCGAGGGGGCGGGGGACGTCTGGATTCTAACCGCCCGGCGACGCCGTGCCACCGCGGCCTGGTCTCGGGCATACAGTGAGGCTGTGATGGACATCGCCGCAAAGGCCTCGATCGAGGCCCCTTTCACCGCATGAACCCCCTCGTCACCGTCCTGCTGGTGCTCGTCATCGTCGGC
>PLOF01000132.1 GCA_003142035.1 Candidatus Dormiibacterota bacterium | reverse complement strand
CGGGGTCTCCCGCAAACCGGCCCCCTTGCTCACCGGGCCACCCCTCAGCCCTTCCTCGCTCCACCGGAAGCGAGGGTCAACACCCGGTTAGCTTGATGGCGGGTTTCCGGGTCCAGCGGCCCCGAGCGAGCGGGCGTTGCCCGCGCGCCTGCGGCCAGCGGTCGTATCGTCGCGTGAATGCGCGTTCCGCCGCCTTTTCAGTCGGCCACCCCGGGTTGTAGGCTATGCCGAGACCATGGTGGCGCGAGAAGGAGACACGCCAGCTCGTGGGCCTGGCCCAGCTCCAGGAGCAAATGCCACACGGCGGCGACCCGCTGAGGCCAGACATCGGCGGGCGTATAGCGCGGCTCGGGGACGAGATGCAAGGAGTGCGCGACGGAATGCTGCGGGCGGCCTATGAAACCCGCCAAGCTGTCCACGACTTAGGACCGCTTCGAGTGACTTACGCCGCACTGTCCTAGCTGACGCTAGTCGGCGTGCGGCGCCCTCGTCAGGAGATCGGCGCGAGGCCTGCGTCCTGCAACAGGACGTTGCAAAGCTCAACACTGAAGGCTGAAGTGCCATCGTCGGCAGTGTACAGACGGATGGTATCGAGGCCGTTGGAGGTGAGGTAGCATGTGGGCGTACCGTTCAACCAACTGTCAGCGGGTACGCCCTTAGTGGCCGCCGTGAAATAGCCCCCTGCTTCGGCCGCGGCGCATCCCTCTTTGCCAGCGGCAGTATCGCTGCCTGCCGCTGTGAGATAGACGACGACGTTGCCGCCAGGGGTCAAGCTACCTGCGGCGGCGCAGATGTAGTTGAGATCGGGGTTGGCCGCGGTGTCGCCAGCGCCACCAACGGCGGCGGGGGCTGCGGGGATCGGCGTAGCGACCGCGGTAGGGGCCGCGGTCGGAACGGGTGTGGCGATCGCAGTCGCGGGAGCAGTCGCAGTGACGTGCTGCGGCGCCTGTGGGGGCGTAGCGGCGGTCTGAGTACCGCAGCCAGCGACCAGTCCAACGAACGCCGCGCCGAGGATGAGGATACGCCCATTCATGCCAGTTCTCCAGGAGCGTCTCGCTAGGGCTTGTAACCTAGCCGCCGCATTGACGGGCTGCTGTGCCCGCCGCAGGCGTAGCGGTCTGCGGCGTGGCTGTCGACACAGTCGCCTGAGAAGCGGCGCTGCAGCCTGCGAGGCCCAGCGTTAGGACACCGATCGGAAAAAGGATGCGAAGGTTCACGATATCTCCTATGATGAGATCGTGCGCGCGTATGGGAATTTTGGAGCTTAGGTCGCACAAACGGGCCCAAACTGTTACAACGCCGCTAGGCAAGACCAGCAAGCTGGCTTGCTGGGTATCAGAATCGCCGTGGCCGCGCGCGCGACGACTTTTAGTCGTTGACCTCCACGCCCTCCAGAGAGGGGAGGAGCCGTCCTTCCTGGCGGTCGAGGCGTTGAAGCCCTGAGCCCCCGGGAGGGGCAGGTACCGCCCGCTCGCCATGTGCTGAGGGATCGTGGGAAGCCGCCAGCCCCGGCCTCACGCCATCTGGATCGCCTGGCAGTGGCCGTCAAGGCCGGCGCCGAGATCGCCCTGCTCGTCGGTCGACACGGGACGTACCCCGACCACCGCGGTGGTCGGGCGGACCGTGGCAGCGGGGAACTCCTCTGCGTCGAAGAGGTCCCCGCTGACCTTGTCGAGCTCTTTACTCGACTCGGGAGTCCGGGCCCGAGGTCCCGGGGGGTGAGGGGAACTGCATCGATCGGCAACTTACGGTACTCCCGGTACGTAAGGTAGCCCCGGCACAGACGGTAGTCGNNACCGTGGCAGTTTTCACGATGGTCCAGTGGAAGGGAGGGGTCGGAAAGTCCACCCTCGCGGTCCACCTGGCGGCTGCGCTTGACGCGGTTCTCGTTGACTTGGAACCGTGGGGTGGTGCGACGACCTGGTGGGCAGGGCCTCACGCCTCCTCGGTGTGGCAGGCGCCGGGGCCAGCGCCGGTTCTCCAAGCCCTGCGGACGGGGCGCACACCACGCCCTCGCAGTGGGGGAGCAGGGCGCCCCCCCCTGGTCCCATCTCACGAGCAGTTCCTCACCATGTTCGACAGCGCACCGACCGAGGCGGCCCCCTGGGCCTGGACGCCCGAAGGGCAGCTGGTGGTGCCCACGCCGGCCGGCCCACGGCGCCTCTCCGACGCAATCCGTGACGGGCTACGTCAGTGGGCTGCTGCGTGGGACTGCCATGTCGTCGTTGACACTCCGGGAGGCCACGGTCCCCTCGCTGACGGAGCGGCGGCTGCCGCCGACGTCGTCATCCTGCCCATCACCCTCGATCAGTGGTCGGTGCCCGCCCTCTGGAAGTTCATGGCCACCTACGCAGCGCGCGTCCGGTGCGGCCTGGTCGTCCCCAACAGGGTGCGGGACCGGGTGAGCGACGGTCAGTGGGCTGAGCTGCTGACCTCGGAGGGCGTCATTCGTCCACCGTTTCGGCTCGGGCCAGCGGTGCAGGAGGGCGAGCTGCTTCACAGCGCCTCCCGTCCCCTGACATCCGGTCCCACCCCCGGCGCATGCCGCGCCGCGGTTCTCGACCAGATCGCAGCCGTGGCCGCCGCCGCGGAGGCAGCGGCGGCTTCGTGATGGCGGAGGTTCCGAAGGTGCGGAGGAAGCACACGGCCTACCTGACGGAGGACCTTGTCCGGGCCCTGGACCGCGCGTACTACGAGCGTCGACTCACGGAGCCCATCTCGAAGCAGGACTTCCTCGAGGAGCTGCTGTGGCAGGGACTTCGCCTGCGTGGTGGTTCCCGCGACGGCTCGCCCTCCTCCTTCGCGCCGGCCAGCACCGCTCGACAGGCCGCTCCGCCGCCCGCCCCGCCGACGGCGGCTCCCCCAGCACCCGCCGAGCCGTCGCGCCAGACACATGCCGCCTCTCCGGAGCGCCGGCGCATGACCGCGCTGGACCGTCTGCGCGCTCAGGCGGAACCCGGACGGCCCAGCCCTATCCGGAGCGCCGCCGACCCCGGCTGATCGTCTCGCTGGTAGCGTCTACGACTTGAGCGCGGCGACCGATCGCGGTCGCACAGTGGTCGGCCGCACCCAGATGAG
>PLOF01000096.1 GCA_003142035.1 Candidatus Dormiibacterota bacterium | reverse complement strand
AGGCGCCGCACCGGGACGGGTGTGACCCCGGGCGCGGCCGGTCTCATGGCCGCTGCGCTCGAGGTCGGGGGGACCCGGGATGGCCCGTCCTGCAGGGGCTGGGGTCAGCTCCGCTTGCGGTGCCAGCGAAGCTTGCGTCCGCGCAGCGGACCGCGGATGAGCAGCAGGCTCACCAGTGCCGCCAGGAGGATCAGGGCGTCGGCCCACTCGAAGACGGCACCCCCCGCGGAGGTGAGCACCGCCGAGGCCAGCGAGATGCCGTTGGCGCCGGCCACGGCGGGCGGGATGGCCATCTGGGCAAAAGCGTCCTCCAGGGCGGAGGGGCTGCTCGAGGGACTGGGGCTCGGTGCGACCTGCACGACAGATGGCGCGGTGGGCTTGGGAGGCGACGTCGCCGGTGGGGGAGTGGGGGTCGGCACCGGTGTGGGGACCGGGATGCTCGTCGGGGTCGGCGTCGGCGTCGGGGTTGGGGTCGGCCGCGGGGTCGGCTTCGGGGTGGGCGGCGGGGTCGGCGTGGGGGCCGGGGTCGGCGCCGCAGTGGGAGTGGGCGTCGGGGTCGGCGTTGCGGTGGGCGTCGGCGTGGGCACTGCGGTGGGCGTCGGCGTGGAGGTCGGAGGTGCTGTCGGGCAGGCGGTCGTGTCAGCCGTCAACTGCGCGGTCATCTGGTTGGGGGAACTGTCCCACCGGACGTAGAGCTGTAACCCGAGCGAACTGGGGGTGGTGAAGGTGAAGGGCGCCTTGGGCGACGTGACCTCCGTACCCGGCCAAGGGCCCGCGACGGCTTTCGCGTAGTCGATGTTGTAGTTCGACAACGTCTGGGTAGTACTCACCTCCCAGGCGTACTTGCCCGAGCCGGGGTTGCAGAGCGGGGTCACGGTTGGCGCCGCAGTCGGTGGCGACGCCGTCAGGGTGGCGTGCACCTCGTCGCCCGAGCGGTGCAACGTTGGAGCCGCGGCCACTCCCACTGCTCCGGCCACGGCCAGCGCAAGACCGCCGGCGACGGCGACCGAGACGGCCGAGAGACGCCGGCCGAGCCGACGGCGGGCGAAGGGGGCTGGCATCGCCATGGGAGATCTCCTGGTGGCCGAGTCGGGCTTGTCCGGTCGCCCGTGTTCGGGCCGCTGGAGATCATGTTCACGCCCGATCAGCAGCCGGGCGTCCTGTCTGGCCGCTTGTCACGCCGCCGCCATCCTTTCGCAACGCCGGGACGACGCCATGCAACGCAATGGTGGTTCCCGGAATCGGTCGACTTCCCGGAACCACCCCGCGAAGGTCGCGACCGTCGCGGGGGTCAGGAGTCAGCCGGCATCGAGGCCCACGCCCCCCGGGCGTCCAATTGGTCCGGCTCGCAGTACCGATACCGGTGACTGCGTTCCGGGGGCCTCAGACGGCCCGGCGGGTCCACCAGTGGCGGGTCCGCTGGCGCAGCCGGTCGTCGAGCTCGTCGATCCTCGCCTGCAGCTCGTGCATGCGGGCGAGCGCCGACTGGGTGTTCTGCTCGGCGTCCTCGGCCAGGGTCATCTGCTCGTCGAGTCGGGCGCGCAGCTGGTCGGCCTGTGCAAAGGCCTCCCGGGTGCTCTCCTCGGCGCTCTCGATGGCGGAGATCTGCTGATGGATGACCCCGACCAGGTCACGCTCGCGCTCAAAGGCGAGCCGTTCGGCGGCGGCACGGGCCTCGATCTCGAGGCGGGCACGCTCGCGCCAGTCGGCGAGGCCCCGCTCCAGCAGGGCGACCCGGGCGTCCTTCTCGACGAGCAGCTCGCCGAGCTGGGCCAGCTCGATGACCTGGTCGATCTCGTGGAGCTGGTGGGGGAGAACCGCCTGGTCGACAGCGGCCTCAATTGCAGTCCGCGATTCGACCCGCGGCTGGGTGGTCGGGTGGCCGATCAACTCGACAACGGGGCCGTCCACGGCGGGCGGCGCTGGAGGAGCGGCGCTGAAAGCCCGAGGCGGGCTCTCTATCAGGGCCGGCCCCTGCGGGCGTAGGCCCTCGGACGCGGGGGCATGTGCCTGAACCGCCATGAGTCGAACCTCCTGCTGCGACGTTGAGTGGGGGTGAGGGACAGACGGCGCAGAGGCTACACCACTGAGGGCGGCAGTGCTCGCAAATGAGGGGAGACGGTCCCGCGCGCTACGCTCCACGGCCATGAACGCTCAGGACCTCGATGCCTACTGCGACGCCCACCAAGCACGCTTCGTCGGTGAATTGGTCGAATTCTGCCGTATCCCCTCGATCTCGGCCGACCCCGCGCATGCCGGCGACGTCCGGCGCAGCGCCGAGCGGCTCGCCCAGGCGGCCCGGGATGCGGGCTTCACCACCGCGGAGCTGATCGAGACGCCCGGGCACCCCGCCGTCTACGCGGAGAGGTTGGTGGACCCGGGGCTGCCCACCGTCCTGATCTACGCGCACCACGACATCCAGCCCGCCGATCCCCTGGAGGAGTGGACGTCGCCGCCCTTCGAACCGCGGATCGTGGGTGAGGAGCTGCGCTGTCGGGGCGCCGCCGACGACAAGAGCATGGTGTGGATGCACCTCAAGGCGGTCGAAGCCCATCTGCGCACCCGCGGCGAGCTGCCACTCAACCTCAAGCTGGTCGTGGAGGGGGAGGAGGAGATCGGCTCGGCCAACTTCGAGGGGCTCATCGAGGCGGAGGCCACCCGGCTGCGCGCCGACCTCTGCGTCGTCTCCGACACGGCCATGCACGACCGCGGCCAGCCCTCGATCTGCGTCGGGCTGCGTGGGCTGGTCGATCTCGAGGTCGAGGTCGAGGGGCCTGCCCTGGATCTCCATTCCGGAGAGTTCGGGGGCGCGGTCCTCAATCCCATCGAGGCGCTCGCCCGCATCCTCGCCTCCCTGCGCGATCCACAGACCGGACGGGTGACCGTTCCGGGTTTCTATGACGAGGTGACCGAGCTGACCCCTGAAGAGCGGGAGCAGGTCGCGGCCGCGCCCTTCGACGAGGCCGCGTTCCGGGAACTGGCCGGCGGCGTTCCCGTCACCTTCGGCGAGAACGGCTACACCACCACCGAGCGCCTGACGGTGCGGCCCACCCTGGAGATCAACGGGGTCTGGGGTGGCTACCAGGGGCCCGGCCCGAAGACCATCATCCCCGCCCGCGCCGGTGCCAAGATCACCTGCCGCCTGGTGCCACGCCAGCAGCCGGAGGCCATCGCCGACCGGGTGCGGGCGGCGATCGAGGCGGCGGCTCCTGACGCCGTGCGGGTGACGGTCACGCCGGGGGGCGGCAGCCGTCCCGTGCTGACCCCGGTCGACCACCCCGGAGTGCTGGCGGCATCCCGCGCCATGAGGGAGGTGTTCGGCGCTGACGTGTACTTCACCCGGTCCGGGGGATCCATCCACCCGGTCGAGATGTTTGACCGGGTGCTCGGACTGCCATCCGTGCTGGTCGGGTTCGGCCTTCCCGACGATCGCATCCACGCGCCCAACGAGAAGTTCGACGTCGGTCAGTTCCGTTCCGGCATCCGGGTGCTGACCCGGCTCTGGGATGAGCTGGCGAACAGCCTGCCCCGGAGGGCACGCGCGGAGTCTTGAGCAGCCGGCCGCCGGCCAACGGGTGAAGGTGCATCGACAAGACATCAAGCGGCGCGTATCGTGCGCCCCCGTTGGATTGGCCATGGTGGTGGTGGATCAGATGAGCTGGCAGCCTCCCTCGGCGCCGCCCTCGGGTGGCTATGCCCCGACCCCGGGCGGCTATGTCCCCACCCCGGGCGGCTACGGCTCGCCTCCGGGCGGCTACTACGGGCCGCCCCCGAGCGGCTACGGGCCGCCCCCCGGCTATCCGCAGTACCCGGGAGGTTCTGGGGCCACTCCGTGGGGCCCGGCCCCGGGGCTCGAGTACGCCTCCTTCTGGCGCCGGTTCGGCGGCTACATCCTCGACGGCATCATCATCGGGGTGCCGACGGCGATCATCTATTTGATCATCTTCGGCTCGACCATCTCCACCTACGCGAACCAGGTCACGTACGCCAACCAGAACGGCCTCCCCACCCCGGCCTACGTGCTCCCGTCCGGTGGACAGGTGACTCTCTCGCTGATCGGCTGTGTCCTCGCTGTCCTCTACTTCGGAGTGCTCGTCGCGGGGTGGGGGAGCACCCTTGGACAGCGCGCCGTCGGCGTGCGGGTGGTTCGCGTGGAGGACCCCGCCAGCCCTCTGCCGCTCGGGCGCGCCCTAGCCCGCGCCATCGTCTGGTGGGCTCCTGGCCTGCTCGCCTTCGTCGCTGGCGTGAGCAGCATCGCGGGCCTGGTGGTCTTCCTCTGTCTGCTCTGGGTGGCCTGGGACCCCAAGAAGCAGGGTCTGCACGACAAGCTGGGCCGCGCCCTGGTGGTCAGGCCATCACTCGCAGTGCCAGCGGGGGCCTACGGGGCGGCGTACCCGTACCCGGCGCCCGGTTACCTGGGCGCGCCTCCGCAATACCTGCCCACTCCGCAGCAGTACCCGCCCACGCCGTCTCAGTACCCGGCCGCGCCCCCGGAGTATCCGGCCGCGCCTCCGCAATACCCGGCCGCGCCTCCGCAATACCCGGGTGTTCCTCCCCAGTACCCGCCCACGCCTTCGCAGTAGCCGCCGCCCCGTGACGGTGCGTCCGCGGCGCCCGCCGGTGGACCGCCCATCGTCTCCCCCTGCCGGTGACCTCTGCCCCTGACGTCGAGGGGGTCATGGCGTCTATCCTCCAACCATGACCTTCATCGAATCGATCTCCGCCCAAGAGGTTCTCGACTCTCGGGGCAACCCGACCATCGAGGTTCACGTTGAGCTGGCCAGCGGCTTCGAGGGCCAGGCCATCATCCCGAGCGGTGCCAGCACCGGCATCCACGAGGCCGTCGAGCTGCGCGACGGCGACGCTTCGCGGTATGGGGGCAAGGGTGTCCTCCAGGCAGTCAACAACGTGGTCGAGGTGATCGCCCCCGAGGTGATCGGCATGGACGCTCTCGACCAGGGCGCGCTCGATGCTCGCCTGATCGAGCTGGACGGCACCGAGAACAAGGGCCGGCTGGGCGCCAACGCCATCCTCGGCGTGAGCCTCGCCAGCGCGCGGGCCGCGGCCGAATCCACCGGCCTTCCTCTCTATCGCTACCTCGGCGGGGTCGGTGCCGTCACCCTCCCCGTGCCCCAGTTCAACTGCCTGAACGGCGGTGCCCACGCCCAGACCTCGGTGGACTTCCAGGAGTTCATGTTCATCCCCCTCGGGCTGCCGAGCTTCGCCGAGGCCCTCCGTGCCGGGAGCGAGTGCTTCCACGCGCTGCGCGCGGTCCTCAAGGCCAAGGGGCACAGCACCGGGCAGGGCGACGAGGGCGGCTTCGCCCCCTCTCTGAAGCACAACGAAGAGGCCGTCGAGGTGCTCGTCGAGGCCATCCTCAAGGCCGGCTACGTGCCTGGCAAGGAGGTCGGGATCGGGCTCGACCCAGCCGTCTCCGGGCTCTACCACGACGGCCACTACGTCCTCAAGGGCGAGGGGCGGACGCTGGGCCCCGTCGAGATGGTCGAGCTGTGGACCACCTGGCTGGACCGCTACCCGATCGTCTCCCTCGAGGACGGCATGGCCGAGGAGGACTGGGACGGCTGGAAGCTGCTCACGGAGAAGCTCGGTGACCGCGTCCAGCTCGTCGGCGACGACAACTTCGTGACCAACGCCAAGCTCCTCCAGAAGGGGATCGACCTGGGAGCCTGCAACTCGGTCCTGATCAAGCTCAACCAGATCGGCACCCTCACCGAGACCCTCCAGACGGTGGCTCTCGGCCGTGCCCACGGCTACAACCCGGTCGTCAGCCACCGTAGCGGGGAGACCGAGGACACCTTCATCGCGGACTTCGTGGTCGCCATCAACGGCGGCCAGATCAAGACCGGGGCACCGTCCCGGTCGGAGCGGGTCGCCAAGTACAACCGGCTGCTGCACATCGAGCGCGAGCTGGGCCGCTCCGCGGTCTTCGCTGGTACGGGCGCCTTTCCACGGGTTCCCAAGGCCAACTGATGCCGAGCCCGGCGAGCGGCCGGGGCGGACGGCGGTAACGCGGTGACGCGTCCGCCGAGCCTGCTCACGGTCGCCGCCCGGGCCGGGACACCGGATCCGGTACCGGGCGGCGTCCCCCTCGTCGAGCCTCCCTCGCTCGCGTCGGTTGCCGCCTTCCCCGACCTCGACGATCTCGACGCGGCGATGGCCGCCGGCCATGGGGGCTACCGTCGCTTCGGCAATCCGAGCGTGCACCGGCTCGAGGAGGCGCTCACCGCCCTGGAGGGGTACGGGCTCCCCGAGCCGCCGGTCTGCCGGGTCACCTCCAGCGGCCAGGCCGCCCTGCTCCTCGCCCTCAGCACCCTGGTCGGGCCGGGACGCCGCCGGGTGGTCCTCCTCCGTCCCAGCTACGGCGGCAGCGAGAGCCTGATCGCGGGTCCGCTGGCCGCACTCGGGATCGAGCCGGTGATGGTCGACCTGCCGCCGCCGGGAGAGGTGGCTCGCCAGCTCGACCAGGTCCAGAAGGTGCTCACGTCGGAGGTTGCCTGCGTGGTGGCGGAGACCATCGGCAACCCGCTCATGGGGCTGCTGGACCTCCCCGCCCTCGTCGAGCTCTGCCGTTCGGCCGGCGCCGCCACCGTCATCGACAACACCTTTGCCACGCCCTTCCTGCTCCGGCCCCTTGAGCTGGGCGCGGACCTGGTCGTCGAGAGCCTGACCAAGCAGCTCTCCGGGCATGCGGACGTGCTGGGAGGCGCGGTGGCGATCCGCGCGGGCCACCCGGCGGCCGGCCTGCTCGCCGTCCATTCCCGATTCCTGGGCGCGGTGATGGCGCCGTTCGACGCCTTCCTCAGCCTTCGCGGCCTGCGCACCGCCGGGCTCCGGGTCGAGCGTGGTGCGGTCGGCGCCGCGTCCCTGGCCCACCTTGCGACCGACCATGCCGCAGTCGCCGCCGTTCACTACCCGGGATCGCGCAGCCCCGAAGAGGAGGCGCTGGCGGTGAGGCTGCTGCCGCAGGGGCGGGGGTCGATGCTGGCACTTGACCTCGGTGGGCGCGAGCAGGCCGATCTGCTGCTCCGGGCGCTCCCCGAGATCCGGCTCGCACCGTCGCTCGGTGACGTGGCCACCACCGTCAGCCATCCCGCGCTCAGCTCGCACCGAGGGTTGAGCCCGGCCCAGCGCCGGTCTCTCGGCATCGGCGACGGCCTGCTGCGCTTCTCGGTCGGCATCGAGGAGATCGGGGACCTCACCGCTGAGCTGCGGACGGCCCTGGACGCGGTGGCGGGTACCATGGGGCCGGCAGTCAAGTGAGGAGCACCTCCAGATGACCATCATCCGGTTCGTCAACGGCTCGGACGCCGCGGTGCGGCTCTCCGTCGCAGAGACCCTGGCCGCGCTCCAGGCCAAGCCCGGCGAGGCGGGTTTCGTCGAGCTTCCGGGTGACGACGGCCCCATTTACCTCCGCCCGAGTGGGGTCATCGCCCTCTTCTCGGACGCGCGCAAGGGCAACGCCGGATTCCGGATGGGAGCCTCCGCAGCCGCCAGCTGAGGCGTCGCCGCTGGCCCGGCGGCGGGTGCCCTGGTGGTGGTGGGGTGCCAGTGCTCAGTGATAATGGCCGGGATGCCCAGTTCCGAGCCCCAATTGTCGATCGTCGCGCCGCGCCTGGGAGAGGGCCGCGTGAGCTTTCTCACCGTGCGCCTCTCCGCCACGGCTCATGCGACCATCCGGCGCCTCGCCGAAGCCGCCCATCCCCACGAGGGATGCGGAGTCCTGATCGGCAGTCACGAGGGGGACGCCGTCCTGGTGCAGGAGGCCACCTCCGCACGCAACCTCTGGACGGAGCGACTGACCGATCGCTTCGACATGGACCCCGCCGACATCCAGGCCGCCGACCGCAGCGCCCGGGTTCGTGGACTGGACACGGTGGGCTTCTGGCACAGCCACCCCGACCACCCGGCGCGCCCCTCGCAGTTCGACTCCGACCGCTCCTGGGCGGACTACGCCTACCTGATCGTCAACACCGTGGCCGGCGGGAGCGGCGAGCTCAACGCCTTCGGCCACGATGACGAGGCGGTCGGCCTGCAACCCATGGCGCTGCAGCTGGAGGCCGGCCAACCGTGAGCCCGCCCGCGGGGTCGGTCCGCAACCGCCGCAGCCGCCGGTACCGGGACGACTCCGCCCTGGGCCCCGTGAGCGGCATCGTCACCATCGTCGGCCGGCCCAACGTCGGGAAGTCGACCCTCTTTAACCGTCTGACCGGGCAGCGGCACGCCATCGTCGACGAGACCGCGGGGCTCACCCGGGACCGCCTGTACGGGGTGGCCGAGTGGCGCGGGCGCCGCTTCACCCTGGTGGACACGGCCGGCCTCGACCCCGCCCTGATCTCCGAGGACCCCGGCATCGCCGAGCTGACCCGGGGCACCCAGCAGCAGGCGAGGACGGCCATCGAGGAGGCAGACCTCTGCATCCTGATGGTCGACGTCCGTGCGGGAGTGACCGGTCTCGACGAGGACATCGCGGCGATCCTCCGCTCCGGGGGCAAGCCGGTGATCCTCACCGGCAACAAGGCGGACTCGCCCAACGACCCCTACTACGCCCATGAGCTGTACCGCCTCGGGCTCGGTGAGCCGCGGCTCATCTCGGCGCTCACCGGCACCGACACCGGTGACCTGCTCGACGAGGTGGTGGACCGGCTGCCCCCGGCCGAGGGCGAGGCCCAGGAGCGGGCCGACGAGCTGCGGGTCGCCATCATCGGCCGTCCCAATGTCGGCAAGTCGTCGTTGCTCAACTACCTGGTGGGGGCGGAGCGCTCGTTGGTGTCATCTGTGGCCGGAACCACACGGGACGCGGTGGACACCGTGCTCGAGCACGGGGGGCACCAGGTCCGGCTGGTCGACACCGCCGGCATCCGCCGCCGGGGTGTCGTCACCACCGACATCGAGCATTACAGCCTGCTGCGGGCGATGCGGGCCCTGGAGCGCAGCGACGTGGCGCTGGTGGTGGTCGACACCTCCGAGGGGGTGCTGGCCCAGGATCGGCACATCGCCGGTTACGCGGCCGATGCCGGCAAGGGCGTGGTGGTCATCGCCAACAAATGGGACCTGGTGCCCCAGGAGGACCGCATCGACCCGGAGACCCTGACCAAGATCTCCGCCGCCTTCGACTTCGTCCCGGGCGCGCCGGTGCTCACGGTGAGCGCCCTGCTCGGGCGCAATGTGGCCAAGGTGCTGGACGCCGCCGTGCAGGTGGCGGACGCGCGGGCGACCCGGATGCCGACCGCCGCGCTCAACCAGGTGCTCCGGGAGGCGGTGTCGAGCCGGCCGCCGGCGATGCACCGTGGACGCCGGGTCAAGATCCTCTACGCCGCCCAGGCGAGCTCCCCCAACCCGACCGTCGTCCTCTTCGTCAGCGACCCCGAGCTGCTCCACTTCTCGTATCAGCGATACCTGGAGAACCGGATCCGCGCTGCCTTTGGCTTTGCCGGGGTCCGCCTCCACATGGTGATTCGCCGCCGCGCCGACAGCGAGGGCTGAGCAGGCCGGCTCCCGCGTGGCGGCGGCCTCGCATCACAGCCAGGGGCGCCGCGACCTCCGTCCCCAGTAGTCGACAGGCGGCTCCGCGAGGTCGGGAAGGGACGGGACGGGCAGGCCGTCGGCCCGCAGGTTGCTCTCCAGCTGATCGACGGTTGCGGCGCCGCTCAGCACCACCGAGGCCCACGGGCGGGCGAGCGCGGCCGCGATGGCGACCGCGTCGGAGCCGGTCCCCGCCGCCGCCGCCGCATCTCCCAGCGCGGACCCCGGGGCTCCGGCATCTCCGCGGTCGGTCAACCTCCCGTTGGCGACCGCCTCCTTGACGATCACCGCCCACCCCGCCTGGGCGGCTTCGGCCAGCGCGGGCTCCACCGACGTCTCGAGCAGGTTCCAGGTCGCCTGCACGGCGCCGAAGAGCGGCTCGCCTCCGCTGCGGATCTCCAGCGCGCGCCGGATGGTGTCGGCCTGGGAGGGCCCGGAGGTCGTGATGCCGAGCCTGAGACCGAGGTCACGCCGGCGTGCCAGGGCCTCGTGGAGAAGCCCGTTCTCGAGCACGCCGGACTCCAGCGTGGCGGAATGGACCTGGTAGAGGCGGAGGTGGGTACCCAGCAGGGCACTGCTCTCGGCGTGCTGGCGCTCGAAGGTGGCCAGGGAGTGGTCCTTGACCTCGTGCACCGCCGCCGCTGGGTCCCAGTCGCCGACATAGGTGTAGCCCCACTTGGAGCCGACCACGACATCGTCCGGCCTGGTCCGCGCCAGCCAGCCGGCCACGAAAGCCTCGGCCGAGCCATAGGACCGGGCGCAGTCGAGGTAGCGGATCCCCGCCGCGTAGGCGGCGTCCAGGACCTCCCAGCTCCGGCGGCGGAAAGCTGCCTCGGAGCGATCCTCGCCGAAGTCGGCGGCGCGGCCGGTGGTGATGTACGCCGGACGTCCCAGCGCGGCCATGCCCAGCCCGATGCGGCTCACCGAGGGTCCGCCGCGTCCCAACGACACCGTCTGCACGTGAAGACGATAGACCCGCGGACGGCGCGCGGGGGACGTCAGCTGCCAGCCGGGTGCTTCAGTTCCCTGCTGGGCGAGCCGCGCCTCCGGGGGGCTCAGGGGTGGTCTGGGAGGGCCGCACCAGGCCGTGTTCCACGTACCAGGCGAGCGCCCGCCGCAGCGTCTCCTCGAGCGGCGTGTAGGTGAAGCCCAGCTCCCGCGCGGCCGGCGCGCCGTCGTAGGCGTGGCCGTGGGCCAGGGTACGCAGCATCTCGCGGCAGACCGGGGCACGGCGCCCTGCCACCCGGAACCCGGCCCCCACCATCGAGGCGGCGGCGACCGCCGGGCCCGGCGGGAGGAATCGGATCGGATACGTGTGACCGGCGACCGTCCCCAGGGTGTGCACCATCTCCGAGATGCGCTGGGTGGAGCCGCTGATCACGTAGGGGTGGAGCGGCTCACCACGGGTGGCGGCGAGCAGGTGCGCCTCCGCACAGTCTGCGATGTCCACCAGGCTGACCGGTGCGTCGATGAGCCAATGCAGCCGGCCGTTGGCGTAGCTGATCAGCCAGCGCGCGGTGCCCGTGGTGCGGCCCGGCCCCTGCACCGAGGAGGGGTTGAGGCACACCAGCTCGACGCCGAGCCGGGGTGCGAGCGCCATCACCTCGCGCTCGGCCTCGTACTTGGAGCGCTCGTACTCGGAGAGGAAGCGGCGTGGCCGGTCGTCCGCGGCGCCAACCGGCGGCTCGCTGTCCAGCGTGGCCGCCGACGACGTGTAGACGATGCGGCGCACCCCCGCCCGGGCAGCCGCACGGACGACGTTGACCGATCCGTCGACGTTGTTGCGCGTCAGTGGAGCGGGGTCGGGCAGGCACATCTTGTTGAGCCCGGCCACGTGGAAGACCAGCTCGCAGCCGCGCATGGCGCCGGCGAGACCCTCGACGTCCAAGATGTCCCCACTCACCGGCTGGGCACCGGCTCTCCGGACCCGTTCGGCCGTCTCGGGCGTGCGCACCAAGGCGCGCACCTCGAGGTCGGCTCGGAGCAGGCGTTCGAGAACCGCGCCCCCGACGAACCCCCCGGCCCCGGTGATGAGGACCGGGGCGCTCACTTCGGGGTGGCCGGCGCCGAGCCGCGGAGGGCCGAGGCCGCCCAGCGTGAGATGTAGTCGGCGGCGGAGAGCACGGTCAACGCGGTGGCGATCCAGAGCGCCCACTCCCCGATGCCGGTCGGGCCGAGGCGCGTGTCGACGCGGAGCAGCAGCAGGATGATGGCGACGAACTGGACCGCGGCCTTGGTGCGTCCGAGCTGGGACGAGCGGATCACCTTGCCCGAGACCGCCACCGAGCCGCGCAGCCCCATCACGAGGAACTCCCGGCAGACGATGATCATCACCGCCCACGGCGAGGCCTGGCCGATGCTGGTGAGGGCGATCAGGACGCCTGCCACCATCACCTTGTCGGCGGTCGTGTCCAGGAAGCTTCCGGTCAGCGTGCTCACATGCCACCGGCGGGCCAGGTAGCCGTCGAGGTAGTCGGTGCTGGCGCCGATCGCGAACACCACCGCCGCCCAGCGTCCCTGCCCGGAGAGGGCCAGCGCTGCCACCACCGGGGTGAGCACGAGCCGCAGTCCCGTGGTGGAGCCCACGAAGGCGGTGCGGCCGCGTGAGCGGACGGCCGCGGCGGGGATCAGGCTCGCCGGGTGTGCCAGCTCACCGTTACCCGTGGGAAGCGGTAGCTGAGCTCCGCGTGGAGGCGCGGCGAGAGGGGGCCGGCGAGCCATGTCGGGGAGCAATGGTCGCACTTCGAGCGGTACCAGAGATGAGGCCACGGACGGCCGCCCCGTCGGTGAGCCGGAGCGCCCTCCGGGCCAGCCGGACGCACGCGCCGGAGTCGGCCGTGCGCACCGCCTCTTTGATCCTCGCCACCGCCGGGACGGCCACCGAGAGCTCCCTGACCCCGAGCCCGATGAGCAGGGGGACCGCCTCGACCTGGCCGGCCAGCTCACCGCACACACCCACCCAGCGTCCTCGGGCCCGCGCGGCTCGAACCGTCGCCGCGATGAGGCGGAGCGTGGCGGGATGGAATGCGTCCGCCAGGGCGGCGACCTCAGCGTTACCACGATCCGCGGCGAGCGTGTACTGGGAGAGGTCGTTGGTTCCGAGCGAGAAGAAGTCCACCCTCTCGGCGAGCCGGGCGGCGCTCAGGGCCGCGGCGGGGACCTCCACCATCACGCCCACCTCGACGGAGAGAGGTTCAGACCCTGCGGCCTCGGCGAGCAGGGCTCGGGCAGCGTCGACCTCGCCCGCACTCGACACCATGGGGAACATCACCCGCACCGGAAAGCGCCGCGCGGTCTGGACCACCGCGCGCAGCTGGGCTTTCAGCACCTCGGGCTGCGCCAGCCCGAGACGGATGCCGCGCAGCCCGAGCGCCGGGTTGTCCTCGTGGGCGGTGCGGAGGTAGGGGAGGGGTTTGTCGGCACCCACGTCCAGGGTCCTGATGGTGAGGGGGCGGCCCTCCAGGTGAGCGGCGATCTCCGAGTAGACCCGTTCCTGCGCCTCCGCTCCGGGCATGGTCTCGGCCTCCAGGAAGAGGAACTCGGTGCGGAGCAGCCCCACCGCGTCGGCTCCGGCCCGGACGGCCCGCGAGGCCTCCTCGACGGTTCCGATGTTGGCCGCCACCTCGACGACGAGGCCGTCCGTGGTCACCGCGGGCAGGTGGGCCGTCGCGGCGGCGCGGGCCTCCCGACCCTGCTCCTCGCGCGTCTCGGCGCGCGCGCGCCGGACCAGCTCGGCCGGCGGGTCGAGGATGAGCGTGCCCCGGCCGCCGTCCAGGAGCGCGCGCCGTCCAGGAGCCACACCGAGCAG
The DNA here is from genome assembly GCA_003142035.1 of Candidatus Dormiibacterota bacterium. Classification (GTDB taxonomy): domain Bacteria; phylum Chloroflexota; class Dormibacteria; order Aeolococcales; family Aeolococcaceae; genus Changshengia. The sequence goes on along the minus strand of PLOF01000096.1, from coordinate 4,182 downwards.
CTGGTCACCCAGCCCCACCACCGCGGGTATGCCCAGGGCGCGGGCGAGGATGGCACTGTGCGACGTGGGGCCGCCACCCGCGGTGGCGATCCCCATGACCTGGGCGGGGTCCAGAGCCGCGGTGTCAGTGGGCGCCAGGTCGCGGGCCACGAGGATCCCTGCCTGGTGCAGGACGGGGGCGGGCCGCCCCAGCAGGCGGTGCAGCACCCTCCGGCTCACGCCCGCGAGGTCCGCAGCCCGAAGCCGCATATTGGGATCGTCCAGCCGCTCCCAGGACTGGCCGAGGCGGGTGGAGACCTCGGACCACGCCTGAGCGGCGGTGAGCCGCCGATCGCTGATCGCAGCCCGGGTCGGCTCCAACAGCTCCGGATCCTCGAGGAAGAGCAGGTCCGCGTCGACGATCTCGGCCTCATAGCTCCCGGCCCGCGCCCGGGTCTGGTCACGCAGCTGCTCGAGGTCGCGCCGTGTGGCGGTCACGGCCAGCCCCAGTGCCTCGAGCTCCGTGGCTGGATCGACGGCCTCCCCATCCGGAACTGGCAGGTCGGCCTGCTCCAGGAACTGCAGCGTTCCGATGGCGATTCCGATCGATGCGGGGATGCCGCGCAGCTCGCCCGTCAGGCCGGTCGGGGGTGCCACCGCCAGGGGCGACGGCCCGGCGGTGGGCGGGGCGGGTGCGGCGGCGGGCGTGACGTCCTGCCCCACCGCGGGCTCGTCGAAACGGCGCGCCGCCAGGGCCACCAGCGCATCGATCGCCCGCTGAGCGTCCGGGCCCGACGCGCGCACCAACAGCTCGTGACCCTCGTGGAGCTGAAGGCCGGCGAGGGCGTTGAGGCTGCGCGCGCTGACCAGCCCCGAGCCCGTGGTCGCGTTGGCGGCGAGGACCTCGGTGTCCAGGCCGGCGGTGGCGCGGATCACTCGCGCTGCCGGGCGCGCGTGGAGTCCCAGGGGGATGCTCACGGCGATGCGGGCCTCGACGTCGGCCGGAGGGAGAGCCCCGGCCAGGGGGCCGCTGGGCTCAAGGGCCGGGCTCGGCGGCGCGGGGCCACCGACCTGAGCGCGCTTGGCGTCCAGCGAACCGGCGGCCTCGAGCGCGACCCGCTCCAGCGGCTCTCCCAACCGTGAGGTGACCGCCGCGGCCACGGCACCCTCGACCAGGGGGGCGGCACTCAGCAGCACGCGTTTCCGGTGCTCCTCGGGGAGGAGCTCGAGCGCCATCTCGGCGGAGAGGAGGGCACTGCCCAGGTCCATCAGCACGAGCACCCCACGCTCGGACCAGGCCTCCTCGATGGCTGCCGCCACCCGGACGGCGTCCGTTCCCAGCGCCGTCTCCGGCGGCGCCATGCCGCCGGCCGCCACGATCCGGACCTGATCTCCGGCCATCGCCCGGGCCAGCTCCGCCGCGCCCTCGGCGAGCGGGGCGCTATGGGAGACGAGGACCAGGCCGACCGGGGTCTCACCGGGCACGGGGTCGGTGGCTTCAGTGGCCGCCATACGCCCGGTGCAGCAGCTCCAGGGGGTGGATCACCGGGAACCCAGTGGCCTTGGCGATGTGCCAGCGGCAGGTCTCGCTGTCGCAGAGGACGAGGTCCGGGGCGGTCCGCCGGATGTCCGAGAAGAGGCTGTCGCCCACGGCCATCGAGATCTCGTACTTCTCGCGCTTGATGCCGTAAGTGCCGCCGACCCCGCAGCAATCCCGATCCAGCTCGACCAGCCGCAGGCCCGGCACCAGGGCGAGGACGTCGAGGGCGGGCTTGCCGATCAATTGATTCTGCTGCTGGCAGGGTGCGTGATAGGCGGCGGTGAGCTCCACCGGGACGAAGTCGGTCTTCAAACGGCCCTGCTCGTGGAGGTCGCGGAGGTACTCGAAGATGTCGTAGGTGCGCTGAGAGACGTCGACCAGTGCCGGGTCCTCGACCCCCAGGATCTCGCGTGCCTCGCGCTTGAGCATCAAGGCGCAGCTGGTCGAGGAGCCGATCACCGGGAGGTCACCCGGGATGCTGCTCAGCTGGCGGGCGAGCCGGGTGGCGTAGGTGCGGGCGGCGGGGAAGTTGCCGTTGGACTGCAGTGGCAGCCCGCAGCAGCCCTGTTCGGGGATCTCCACGGCCAGCCCCTGGTGCTCGAGCACGGCGACGACCATCCGGCCGAGGCCGGGCTCGAAGTAATTGGTGCTGCAACCGTGGAAGTAGACGACCCGGTCCTGCGCCGGACGGACAGGGTGGCGCCGCGCCCACTGCCCGAAGGTGCGTCCCGCCACCTTGGGGATCGCGGCCTTGCGATGGATGCCGAGAATGCGCTCCAGGGGAACACGCACGAGAGGGGTGCCCATGGCCCAGTTGAAGAGCGGGCGTATCGGCCGGCCGAGCCGACCCATCACGTCAGGTCGAGCCAGCAGCTGGTCGCGCAGGGGGATGCCGCGCTGCTCCTTGAGCTGGGCCCGGGCACGCGAGTTGATCTCGGCGATCCTGACGTCCTGGGGACAGACCCGGCTGCAGATCCCGCAACCGGAACAGTAGTCCACCGACCAGTCGGCCGAGAGGGGACCATGACGGAAGCGCTCCTCCTGAGGCCCGACGGTCTTGGGCCCGGGGAAGTGCTCGGTGACGGCGGCGTAGGGGCAGGCGCTCTCGCAGATGGTGCACTTGATGCATCCGTCGAGGGAGGGACGCACCGCCATCCCCTCGTTCTCCATCAGCATGCTCATTCCGTCCATCTCACGCGGCGTCCTCACGGCGGCGCCCCACGATGGCCTCGGCGGCGTGCCACCCGGTGGAGAGGCTCAGCCCCTCGCCTGACTTCTCGCGCCAGGGGAGGGCACCGGCCAGCACCGCCCCGGCGGCGTAGAGGTTGACGGCGTGGGGACCTCCGGCCGTGCCCAGGGGCCGACCCTGCGCGTCGGTGCTCAGCCCGACGCGGTCCAGCGGGTGCTCTGCCAGGTACTGGTCGCCAAAGGGCTCCTGCCCCGGCGCCAGGCCGTGCACCGGCAGGCCGAACACAGGCTCTCGGAGCTGGCCGTCGGGCTCCCGGATGATGCCGCCGGTGGTGAAGCCCCCCGTCGCCAGCACGTAGAAGCCGGCGCTCACCTCCACCGGGCGCGACGCCTGGGTGATGGTCACCGAGCCGACGGTGTCGTGGTGGTGGGTGGCCGAGAGGGCGGTGCTGCCCAGGAGCAGCCGGCCGCCCGCGTCGAGCAGCGCCCGGCGCAGGCAGTCGAAGAGCCGCAGCCCGGGAAGCGACGGGGGCAGACCGGGGATCTCGAAGACCGGCCGGCCGAGCCGGTGCTCGAGGTCGGCGTGGACCTCGGCGGCTCTCTCGCGTCCGAGGACTGCGGGCAGACCCACCGCGGTGGCGTCACCGAGCTGGGGACGGAGCTGGTCGGCCAGCCGCCGCCGGATCTCCGGGTCCTCCAGCCGGCGGGCCAGGCGGAAGGGGGGCATGTCGCCGGCGCTGCCCGGCCAGTCGAGCTCGATCGCCCGCGTCTGGATGACCGGCGCGGGCGCCGCCGCCGCCCGGCCCAGGTTGGCGGCGAGGAGCGCGGGATGGAAGTCGCGGAATCCGCGGATGCCGGCGATGAGCACCTCGCCGCCACCGCCGAGGTCGGCGGCGGCCATGCTGCGGGGTACCAGCGCCGTCGGGCGCAGGCCGCCCAGAACCGTCGGCACCCACTGGTTCCGAGACAGGTCGCCCTGGTAGCCGAGTGGCTCGGCGGTCTTCACGAACCAGGCGAGGCTCTGCTCGAGCCCGGCCAGGCCGCTGATCCGGTAGGGGTGCTCCGGGTGGGCATCGAGGAATCCGGGCAGGGCGCCAAGGGGGCTCTGCACCGCGTCGGGGGCAAAGCCCAGGACGTCGATGGTCCCGCTGGCGAGGGGAAGGCATCCCTCTCCAGTCGCCACCACCGTGACCCGCAGCCCGCCGCGGGCCAGGCGGATCCCGGCGGTCAGACCGGCCGTCCCGGCTCCGATCACGAGGGCGTCGGTGATCACCGCATCTCCTCCGGCCGGCGGCTCATGTGGGCAGGTGCTCGATGTCGAGCACCCCCTGGAAGATCCACGCGTCGAGTCGCGCCTGACGGAGCTGCTGACCCCAGAGCACCGGGCGCTGACCCTTCCATCGCTCCTGGACGAAGGCACGCAGCGCGGCGTTGGCCTCGGCGCGGTCGTACTCCCCGTGGCCGTGGAGGAGGGC
>PLOF01000100.1 GCA_003142035.1 Candidatus Dormiibacterota bacterium | reverse complement strand
GCGCTCTCTTGAGGCAGTTGCGACCAACTGCCTCGAAGACCCAGCCATCGCTGGGATCGTGGTGAATGCCCACGACGTCACCGAGCAGACGAACCTGTCCCGGGCGCTGCGTACCCTGACGGAAGGCAATCAGGTGGTGGTGCGTGCCACCGACGAGGCGTCGCTACTGGCTGACGTGTGCGCGACATTCGTCGCGGCCGGATACCTGCTGGCCTGGGTGGGGTACGCCGAGCAGGACACGGCACACACGGTGCGCCCGCTCGCGTCGGCGGGGCGGACCGAGTATCTGAAGCGCATACGCGTCAGTTGGGGTGACGACCAGCTTGGGTCTGGCCCAATAGGCACGGCGATCCGAACCCGTTCAGTTCAAGTCCTGAAGGACATGCACCGCTCGTCCGGGTTTGTTCCCTGGCGAGCTGCAGCCGATCAGTATGGCTTTCGCACCGGGTGCGCCCTCCCACTCATTGTGAGTGACGAGGCGATCGGAGCCATCATGATCTACGACGGTGAGTTCGGGGCCTTTGATCCGGCCTCACTCGCGGCCCTGAGCGAGTTGGCCGCTGACCTGGCGTACGGGATTGGACGGCTCCGGGACGCCGAGCGTCTGGCCCGGAGTGAGGCGCTGCTCCGCGAGGCGCAGGCCATCGCGCATGTGGGCCACTGGCAGTGGGATCTGGCCAGCGGCCGCATGGACTGGCTGGCCGACGAGATGTTCACCATCCATGGAATTGCGCCCGACCAGTGGCGGGGCACACGCGAGGCCTTTCTGGACCTGGTGCATCCGGACGACCGAGCCTCCGTTATGGAGGGCTTTGATCGGATGCTCTCGGGCGAAGCTATCGACCTTGAGCACCGCATCGTGCGCCCGAACGGAGACATCCGGTACATCCGCAAGCTGGTACCAGCCTCACCCGGCGCCCGGCCCAGTCACATCCTGGGTGTCTGCCAGGATGTGACCGAGGCGAAGGTCGCCGCGATCGCACTTGAGCGTGCTAACAAGGAGCTCCGCTTCAAGACCGACCAGGCTCGCTCTTCGCTTGAGAAGCTGCGGATCTCGGACGCGCAACGCCGCCGCCTTCTCGGCGCGATTGTCAGCGCTCAAGAGACGGAACGGCGCCGCGTGGCCGGTGACGTTCACGACGGCCCCATCCAGATGCTTGCCGCTGCGGTCTTACGCTTGAGTGCGATACGTGCCCAGATGACGGACCCCACACTCAGCGGACGGCTCGGCGAGTTCTCATCGTTACTGACCCGCTCCATCGAGAGCTTGCGGCGTCTGGTATTCGAGCTTCGGCCACCGTCCCTCGACCGCGACGGTCTTGACGTCGCCTTCCGAGATTCCCTTCTGGACTGGGCTCGCGAGGAGAACGTCAGCGTCACCGTGAGGAGCAACCTCGCAACACTGCCCAACACCGAGGAGCGCGCTGTTCTCTTTCGGATCGGACAGGAGGCGCTGGCCAACGTGCGAAAGCACGCGTGTGCGCGATCAGTCTCAGTGTCTCTTGAGGAGGTCGATGGGGGCATCCTGCTGCACGTTGCCGATGACGGCGTGGGCTTTACCGGCGGTCCTCCGGCGGCCGACAGTGCCCTCCACATCGGAGTCAGCAGCATGACAGAGCGCGCCGAGCAGGCCGGCGGCTGGCTCCGGATCGACCACCCGGCCAGCGGCACGGTCGTTGAGGCCTGGATACCGATCAATAGGGAGCCGGACCTCACCCCCTAGCGGTGCAGGGAACTGCCACCGGCCTTCGTCAAAGGCGAGTGCCATCGCGACGGCGGGAGACGGCTTTCGGTACGTCCATCGGGTGCGCATGCACCAGTTGGTGCGTTCCAGGGTGGGGTGGGGGAGGGGGCTGGCGGACTCAGGCGGACAGGCCGAGGATCACCACGTAGCAAACCACGGCCACCGCAAAACCCACCGACATCAGCATGGAACTGATGTTCAGGTTGTACTTGAGGAAGCTGGCCCCGTTGAAGCCGGCGAAGATGATCGCGGTCAGTCCCACGGCGGCCAGCCAGATCGCGGCCCGGCGTCCGGCGCGCACCGAGTGAATCACCAGCTCAATGCCACTCAGGAGCAGGACGACGCCGATGCCCACATGGACGACGAGCAGCGGCAACCCGCTGGTGAAGCTCCACAGGACGCCGCTGACCGCGCCGCTCAGGTACGGGCCGCTGCCGGCCCCGGGGTGATGGGTCGGGATGGTCACGTACAGGTTGAGGGACACGCCGACCAGGAACTGCACGACGAGTACCACGAGCGTCGTCGCGGACCGGCGTCTCAGCACGCCGAGCCGCCGGTCGATCTCACCGGTCACGGCGCCGATCATGGCACAGGCTCAGCGACCCTACGGGCGCCCTTAGGCAGGGGCGCTTGCCCACAGGCTGGCGGGCCTCGGAACCCGCACCCGCGCAGGTGCCCTTACCTGTTGTTCCTGATAAGATACATTATCAGGAGTAAGAAGCAGGACCAGAGAGACGTTCTGGCCCGGCACCGGTCCCCCCCTCCGGGAGCTTCCGAACGATCTTCTCCGAAGTGTGTCTCCTGGCCTTCCTGCTTCCTCCTGACCAGGTTGGCCTTGGTGGAACCCGCAACATGGCGCCGCCCCGTTTCCGAGGTCAGGTCACCACGGTCAGGTCACCACCGTCCTTCCAGCCAGACCCTGTCCAAATTCGGTGACATCGGCGTGGCGCTTCACGGCAACGTCCTCCTGGACAACAGGCGGCGCTACGGCGTCGGGATCACCTCGCAGGTCCACCCATAGCTGGGCCGCTACGCCCCTCCCCTACCCGATCGTGGACCTACGAACATCCATTCCCTGGACGGCGTAGGTGACGTCTACCCTTGTCGATAGTTGACGCCGAACCCGCCGCGAGGGTAGTGCCACTGGATCGCGCCAGGGGCTGCAACGGCAAAGCACGAGCCGCATTCGAGGCAGCCGGCGTAGTCGGCGACGAGTTGCCCATCGCGCTCCTGGTACACGCCGGCTGCGCAGACGGCGATGAGCGCCTTGGCGGTCCCGGTGGACCGGCAGAGCTCCTGGTCGATGGTGATGTGCGACTCGCCCTCGTCGATGTGGAAGCTGTCAGCGGCGAGCCGTTGCGGAATGGTGGTCGGCTTCATAGGGATCGCACCCCTGCCACTGCATCGCGGAGCAGTCGTCTCAATTTGATGGATGACGTCTTGAGGGCCTGGCGGGCCATGCGCGCGAGGTGCTTGCGGGGCGTGCCGTCGAAGCTGTACGTGCTCTGCAGGATGCTCGCGGCCAGTTCCCCGTAGGCGCCGTAGAGCTCGGGCCGCTCGAAGAACTGCGGGGCGCGGGCGTAGGTGCGCATGTCCTGGAGCACGAAACTGTCCTCGAGGCGCCGGCGGTAGCCGGCCAGGCCCGACTGCGAGGTGTCACCCTTGGCGATGGCTTCCGCCGCGGCGTCGGCGGCGGCGATGCCGGAGCCGATGGCAAGGTCCATGCCTCGCACGACCAGTCCGCTGTTGATGGTCAGTCCGGCTGCCTCGCCGGCGACGAGCATGCCATTCATGGCCAGCTGGCCGACCATGGCGTAGCCGCCCTCGGCGATGAGGTGGCAGCCGTACTCGAGGATCTCGCCGTCCCGGAGGTAGGGCGCCAGCATGGGGTGCTCGCAGAGGTGGTCAAAGATCTCGGCGGCGCCACGACCCGACCGCAGGAGGTCGTCCAGGCGTAGAACGACGCCCAGGGAGAGAGACTCGGTGTTGGTGTAGAGGAATCCTCCCCCGCCGACGCCGAGGGTGCAGTCACCGACGAGGGCGAAGGCGGCGCCTTCGTCGTCGGCCAGAGCGAAGCGATCCTCGATGGCTCGCCGTGGAAGCCCGACGACGGCCTTGATCCCGATGCCCAGCTGATTTGTCGGCGGTTTGGTGGTCAGCCCGACGCTGCGCCCGAGGAAGGAGTTGACGCCATCCGCGGCGATCACGACCCGGGTCCGCAGCTCGTCGTCACCGGCACGCAGGCCGACGACCGTTGGCGCGCCGCTCAGACCGGGCTCGGTGAGCAGGGAGTCGACCCGCACCCCCGTCATGAGGAACGCTCCCGCTTCCTCGGCCTTGGCCGCCAGCCACGGGTCAAAGTTTGCCCGCAGCACGGTGACGGCGTTGACAGGCTCGGCCAGCAAGCGGCTGCTGTAGTCGAGGGCGACGGCCGAGTCCTTTGTCATCAGCATCGCAGCGTGACGCGTGATCTTGCGTTCGACGGGTGCCTCGTTGGCGTAACCCGGAAGGAGGTCGTCGAGCACCCGACCATAGAGCACACCCCCGGACACGTTCTTGGAGCCGGGCGTGACACCTCGTTCGATCTGCACCACCGACAGCCCCGCTTTCGCGAGCCGGTAGGCAGCGACCGAGCCAGCCGGGCCCGCGCCAACCACGGCCACATCGAAATCGATGGCCGGCCCGCCGGAACTGGTCACCGGGGAGTCTTGAGTGCTGCGACCAAAGCCGGCACTATCCGGTACAGGTCCCCGACCAGCCCGTAATCGCACTCGGCAAAGATCGGCGCATCAGCGTCCGAGTTGACGGCGACTATCACCTCTGAGTCACGCGCCCCGAACATGTGCTGCAACTGGCCGGAGATGCCGACCGCCATGTAGAGGCGGGGGGCGATGTGCTGGCCGGAGATTCCAATGTAGCGCTCCTTGGGCATCCAGTCCACACCTTCGGCGAGCGGCCGGCTGCAGCCGAGCTCAGCGCCCAGGGCGGTGGCCAATTCCTCGATGAGGGTCAGATCCGCTTGGGCTTTGAGCCCGCGCCCAATCCCAACCACCATCGGCGCAGAGGGCAGGTCCACCGAGACCAGCTCGGCGCTGCGCCTGTCGACGACTTCGGCGTTCGTCATCGGACTGGCCTCGACCTGCTCAACCGGTGTCGGGATCCCGGTCGCGATGACGTGCCCACCGGACGGTAGGGCAAGTATGGCGGGGCCGCCATCAACGGACTCGCGACATTCGGCGATGCCGCCGAAGAGGATCCGTGTCAGGACCACGCGGTCCCCATCCAGCTCGAGCGCGCTGACGCGCGTGAAGACGGGACCGCCACAACGAACGGCGACCGCGCCGAGCAGGGCCCGTCCCGCGGTGGTGTCGGGGCCGAGGACGGCCCGCGGCAGCCCCTCCCCCACCAGGCGTGCCACCTCGGGTGCGAACGCCTCCACGGGGGTTGCCTCCGGTGGCTGTCCAAGCCAGATGACCCGGTCCACCCCGGCCGTGGCCACCTCGTCGGCGACACTCTTGCGCCCAGCCACGACCGCAACCAGCCGGCCCGCCCGCATGCGGGCGAACTCGATCAGTCCGCCGACCGCTGCATCGTCAGCGACGATGATCCACGTGTCGATTGCAGCGCTCATCTGCTGTTGGTCCTCTCTGTGCACACTACCCGCCCGCCTACAGCACGTTGCGCTGACGCAGCGCGCTGATCACTTGGGCGGCGGCCGCCGCGGGTTCGCTGGCCTCGACGATCACGTGTTGGCGTTTTGCGTTGTCCGGGCGGGACGTCGCGACCCTCGACACCACCACGTGGGCCGCCGGGACACCCAGGTCGTCGAGCTCGACGACGTCCACCGGCTTCTTGGCAGCAGCAAGGATGTCCCGCATGCCGGCGCGTCGCGGGACTGCCGCGTCGGCCACTGTCGTGAGAACCGCCCCGCCGGCGAGCGTGAGCGTCTCACGCCCGCCCGGCACGTCGCGGTCCACCCTCAGTCCTTGGTCGGTCGCCTCCAGCGCGCGGATGCCGCCGAGGCCTATCCAACCGAGATGGGCGGCGAGGGTCATGGATACCTGGCCCTCGTTGACGTCAACCGATGACACCCCTGCCAGCACCACGTCGACCTGACCGATGCGCCGTATCAACGACGCAAGCACCGCCGCCAGCGTCGTGCTGTCGGCAGCCTTCAGCCGATCGTCGGCGACCAGCACGAGCCTGTCGACGCCTCGTGACAGGACAGTCTTGCGCGCCAGAGAGCTGGAGGCCGCGGACCCACCGGCGGTGACGCCGATCACCTCCGCTCCGGTGAGGTCCGCAAAGCCTCGGGCAAGTTCAAAGGCAACCGGATCGTATTCGCTCAACGCCTCCGTCGCGCGGCGCCAGTCGACGATGCCCTCAGGATCGACCTGAGCGTCCTGGGGGTTCGGTGCCCATTTGTAGAGAGCGACGACCCTCATTCCGATCTCCTCATCATCTGGAGCCGATTCCTGCCGCTCAGGGCTGGAGAATGAGCCGGATCGGGTCACCTTCCTTGGAAGACACCTGGCGTACGCCTTCCGGCGCGTCCTTCAATGCCAGCAGCCCGGTGACGGACGCCGACAGGTCGAGCCGGTGCCAGCGGACGAGGCCGACGACGTCCAGGAGGTCGCTGTTCTCGTAGCCATAGTGGCCGCGAATCTGCTGCTGCATGTAGCAGAAGAAGACGGAGTTGTGGATGGCGAGCGGGAGAGGGGTCAGACCGATGACGCTGAAGACACCCTTGGGCCCGAGAACGGCCAGCGCCTGGTCGCGTGCCACGGTGTCGCCCACGACATCGACGGCGACATCCAGACCCAGACCACCGGTGGCGGCTCGAACTTGCTTGGCGAACGAGCTGTCAGCCGGGTCCAACGCCAGATCGGCACCCGCGGCCAGCGCACGTTCACGTGCCTTGGGCAACGGATCGAAAGCGATGACCGGGGCACCGCCCACGGCCCGGGCGATCTGGACGGCATGCACACCGAGGCCGCCAACGCCCCAGAGCCCGATCGAGCGACCGGGACGCAGGCCTCCTGTCCGCACCAGCCCCGCGTAGGACGTCGACACGGCATCAGGAATCACGGCGGCCTGCTCGAAGGGCAGGTCGTCAGGGATGGGGATCAGCGCCTGGTAGTGAGTGATGGCGTACTCGGCCCAACCCCCGTCGTAGTTGACACCTCGGGTCTGGGGCCGCAGGCATGGCCCGCTGTCGAAGATGCACGGCGGGCAGGACCCGCACCGCTTGCCCGCGGCGAGCAGGACGCGCGCCCCGACCTTCCACATCGGCGGCACCCCGGGCCCGACCTTCTCCACCTCGCCGGCGACCTCATGGCCCAAGGTGACGGTCGGCTGCCACGCACCCGTGGCGGCGATGTCGTCCTTGGTCAAGGTCCCGTCGATCAGGTGGACGTCCGACAGGCAGATCCCTGCCGCACGGACCTTCACGCGCACCTCGCCGACCCCCGGCTCGGGCACGTCGATATGGGTCATCTCGAACTTGGTGTTCACCAGATCCAGCCGTCCGGCCAGCATCGTAGAAGACATGGGATGTTCCCTTAATCGTTGAGCTGAGTGTTGACGAGTGGAACTCGTCCAGTCACGAGCTGTACTAGCGGGCCATGACCTCCGACGGGTTGTAGGTCTCGTGCTCGTAGTGGCGGACGATATCGGTCGCAGCGTTCAGAGCCAGCATCTCGAGGGTGCCGTCCTCGACCCACAGGCACCGGGTGTCACGGAACAACTTCTCGACCAGCGCCACCTCGCTGAGGCCGCCCGCCCCCCAGATCTGCACGGCGTCGTTGGCGACCTCGAAAGCGATCCGCTTGGTCAGGATCTGCGCGGCCCGGGTGTGACGGGGCGACGCGAAAGCCGTCGCTGGGGCCGTCCCACCGAGCATGGCGGTCTCGCGCACCACGTGCTCGAGGGCCTTGCGCGCATAGGCGCGGGCGCACTCGACCTTCTCGAACATGCTGTACAGAGTCAGCCTGACATTCTTGTGCTCGGCGATCACCTTGCCGCCCTGCACCCGCTGACGTGCGTAGTCGAGCGCCTCCTCGAACGCGGCACGGGCCACGCCGACCGCGACCTGAGAGATGAGGGCGCTGGTCATGCACAGCAGCTGGTCGCCGAACAGCATGTACAGAGGTCCCGGGGGGACCAGCACGTTGGCGTCGGGAAGCCACACGTCGTTGAAGAAGAGCTCACCCATCGGCTCGTCGTGCATGCCCAGCAGCTGGGTGACCGGGCCCTTGGTGACCCCCGGGGTGTCGAGGGCCAGCACTGCGAACAGGCCGCGGCGCAGATTGCCCTCGGCACCGGCCTGGGCGTGGAGAGCGACGTGCGTGGCCACGGGGGCCGAGCTCACCCATGCCGACTTCTGGCCGTTGAGCCGCCAACCACCCTCCTCCTTGACGGCGATCAGCTGGGCCTTGGGGGCTTCCCCGTCCCCCGTGTCCCACAACGACACGTAATCACTTCCGTGATTCGGCTCGGTGATGGCCCAGCAGCCGTGGAACTTGCCCTCGGTGTCGTTGAGCCAGGGCTCGAAGATCTCCTTCTTGAGCTCCGGTGAGCCGAAGGAGGCAACCGACATGAACGGAACCATGTCGCACGCGAACGCGGTCGCGAGCCCAAGGCTTCCCCAACCCAGCTCCTCGAGCACGATCGCCTGCGTCAGCGCCTTGCTCTCCGCGATGCGCCCGTCGGGGTCCTCCGTTCCGGGCTCGAGGGGCAGGAACAGCTCGTGGAAACCGAGTTTTTTCAGCTCGATCATGGCGGAGAAGAAGGGCGAGCCGGGCGCCGCCCGATCCTGCGGTGCCATCGAGTCGAGCTCGGCCGCCGCCGGCCTCAGCACATCAACCGCAAAACGATGAACCTCGTCCCGCAACAGACGGTCTTCGTCGCTCAGACGGTCAAGTTCAAGAAAGGTGGAACCAAGATCGGACATGAGGCGCTTGGCCACGAGTAATCCCCTTGTCTAACCGGATTATTGGGTTGGGCCCATTGCTCGGCGACTATCTTTTGAGGCCGGTCGCCAGGGCCTCGATGCCGACTCTGGCGTGCCGGATGCGGTAGTAAGAATGCTGAGGCTCGCGAACTCTAGCACCCCGGATGGCGAGATTCGCGACCGCCATTCGGGCGATGCCTCCCCCGACGATGCACAGGTGCCTGGGGACCGCGTTGCGACGAACGAAACTCGCGTATCACGCTCCGCCACGGCGATTCTCTGGCACCTCTTTCGGGCACTCCATTCCTGATGTGCGGATGGCACACGCAATAGTGGAGCGAGACTCCCGTTGTGGCGGCAGAGACACCCTGTGTGGCGTCCGTGCAGAAGTCCACATCTACCAATTGCACTCCATTCATGATGTGCGGATGGCACACGCAATAGCGGAGCGAGACTCCCGTTGCACCGGGAGAGAGACGCTATGTAGCGTCAGTCTAGAAACCGGCATCCACCGGTGCCACGGCCATGCGACCCACTGTCACCAGGACCTTCGGGCGCAGGGACGCACACCAAGATGCGGACACGCGCACCTCCCCTCCTTCTTCAACCGGTCCCGCACGGTCTGAAGTTGCAAGCGGCGCGGCTTCCTCTCTCTATAAGCGCTGATCGACGGCCGATTCGGTTCTCTCGCCCTGCAGCGATGACGGGGCGAGGTGGCTCGAGTGCCACCATCCCGGTGTGCCCCGCCTAAGCCCGCACCCGCTGGCGCCAGTCATCGTCTCCCCTCCGGGCTACGGGGACGCCAAGCCCACGACCGCACCCGGCGAGCTGACCCGCCTCGCCGCCGACCCCGATGGGGGCGTCCGCAGCAGGGTCGCTGCCGACCCCGCCTGCCCTCCCCCACTGCTCGCCCGGCTCGCCACGGACCACACCCCACTGGTGCGCCGCCGGGTGGCGACCAACCCATCGACGAGCGTCGCGGTGCTGAGGGCGCTCGCCCGGGACCGCGACGCCACGGTGCGCGCCCAGGTCGGCGCTCACCCCGCGACTCCGGCCGATGCCCTCCGTCGGCTCGCCCACGACCGGGCCCGGGAGGTCCGCCGCCGGGTTGCCGACAATCCGCGCGCCCCTGGGGAGACCCTGGTTCGCCTCGACACCGGCCAGTACGCCCCCCACCTGGAAAGCGCGGTCGCCGGCGACGGAGTCGCCGCACCCGACACGCCGGCGCCGATCACCTCCGACCCGAGACGCGAGATCCGCATGCGCGCGGCCCGAGGCGCGACCGGACCCCCAGAGGTACTGGTCCGGCTGGCGGGTGACCCCGCGCGCCAGGTACGCGCCGCCGTCGCGACGAACCGAGCGGTGCCTCCGGAGGTCGCGGCCCAGCTCGCCGCCGATGCCTCCGCCGAGGTCAGAGAGGGGCTCGCGCTCAATCCGATCACGCCCCCGGAGCTGCTCGAACGTCTGGCTCGCGACTGGCGGACACGGGTGCGCCGCGGCGCGGCGGCCAACGACACCATCTCCCCGCACCTCGCCGCCCGGCTCGCGCGAGACTGGTCTCACACGGTCCGCGCGCAGGTGGCCGCCAGCCCGGCGACGCCGGCTGAGCTTCTCGTCCGGCTGGCCCGCGATCGCAACCCGCAGGTGCTCCTCGCCCTGATCCGCAATGCGGACACGCCGGACGCGGCTCTCGACGAGATGGCACGTCACCTCCGCGGCTTCCGAGCCCACCTGCTGCCCCTCTCCGGGAGGGGAGCGAGCAAGGCCACCGGCAGGGTTAGGCAGGCCCTCGAGCAGCGCCGGCCGCGACCGACGGCTCGCTGACCTCGGCCGTCGCGTCGCCGGCTGGCGGCATGCGCCGCCACGCGCGGCCGGCAAAGGTCATGTGGACGTCGCTGATGCGACGCTCCAGGAAGCCCGCCTCGCAGTACGCGAAATAGAAGCGCCACATGCGCAGGAAGCGCTCGTCGAAACCCAGAGCGATGGCGCGGTCGTGTGCCGCGTCGAGCGCCTCGCGCCAGTGCTCCAGTGTCATCGGGTAGTTGGCGCCGATGTCGTCGAGCTCCACCAGCCGGAGCCCGCTGGCCCGGTTGGCGGCATCGACCAGCGCTCTGACCGAGGGCATGAATCCCCCGGGGAAGATGTAGCGCTTGATGAAATCCTCACGCCAGCGCGCGGCCGACCAGGCGCGGTCCTCGATCACGATGGCCTGCAGCACCGCCAGCCCATCCGGGGCGAGCAGCCTCTCGCAGCAGCGGAAGAATTCGTCGTACAGCCGCCAGTCGACGGCCTCGATCATCTCGACCGACACGAGCTTCGAGTACGTGCCCGTGAGGTCGCGGTAGTTCTGGTCGAGCACGGTGATGCGATCGGAGAGGCCGGCCGCGGCGACGCGGGCGCGCGAATACTCGCACTGCTCCTGCGAGATCGTGGTCGTCGTGACGCGGCAACCGTGACGCCGGGCGGCGTGGATGGCGAGACCGCCCCAGCCGGTGCCGATCTCCAGGAGGTGGTCGCCAGTGGTGAGGTGCAGCCGGTCGCAGATGCGGTCGAACTTGCGCAGGGAGGCCGTCTCCAGATCGTCGCCGGGCTCGAAGATGGCGCACGAGTAGGCCATCGTCGGGTCCAGGAAGAGCTCGAAGAAGCTGTTCCCGAGGTCGTAGTGGGCATGGATGTTGCGCCGATCGGCGACGCGCGTCGGACGGTGCGAGCGGAGCCGTCCCGTAACCTGCCGGGCAGCGGCGAGGGGCGCCGTCAGCCGGTTGATCCGGTCGACATTGTGGGCCAGGAGGCGGAGCAGACCGGTGAGGTCCGGGGTGTCCCAGTACCCACGCATGTAGGCGGCGCCCAGCCCGTTGCCGCCTGCGGTCGCCGTCATGCCCCACACCCGCTGATCGTGGATCGTCATGTGGGCGCACGTCCCACCGTGGCCCAGGACGCTCATCCCGGAGTCCTCACGGACGACAAGGGTGCCCCCACGCAGGGCTGAGCCGAGTGCCAGGATGGAGCGCCGCGCCAGGCGGTCTCGGCTCCGGGCGGTCAGCGCGCGCTGCTCCTGCGACATCGGCTGATGGGGTCCTCGTGGGCGGGGCGTGGGCGGCGCCGTGGCGATCCGGCGGCCCGGCCGTGGATGGTGGCGACGGCGACGGCGCGTCCTCGCCACGAACGTCATGAAAGGTAGCGCATTGCGAAGCACCCGGGAGGGCCTCCTGAGCGACGGCGCCGCGCCGGGACGCGACGGAGCCGTCGGTCAGCTCCAGGCGGTCAGAATCGAGGGCGATGACCGCCGCCACCCCCCTCCTCGACGTGACCGACGCCACCTTCGACACCGCCGTCATCGGCGCATCGTCTGTCCGCCCGGTTGTCGTCGATTTCTGGGCCGGCTGGTGTGCCCCCTGCCGGACCCTCGGGCCCATCCTCGAGCAGGCGGTCGCGCTCCACGGCGGGGTCACCCTGGCCAAGCTCGACGTCGATGCCAACCCGGAGGTCACCGCCCGTTTCGGTATCCAGGGCATCCCCGCGGTGAAGGGGTTCCGGGATGGGGAGCTGGTCGCAGAGTTCGTGGGGCTCCAGCCGAGAGGGCAGGTGGAGCGCTTCCTCGCCCAGCTTGCCCCTGCGGCTCCTCCCCCACCACCTCCATCCGACGAGGCGAGCTTGCGCGCGGCCGTCCTAGATCGGCCGGATGACGTGACCCTGCGCCGCGCCCTCGGGGCCCTGCTGCTCAAGACCGGTCGGATCGACGAGGCCGACACGGTGCTCTCCGCTGCCCGCGACGACCAGGTGTGCGACGGCCTTCGAGCCCGGATCGAGATCCGCCGGGAGGGTGATCCCGCGCTGGCAGCCCTGGTCGGTGACGCTGACGACCCCACGGCCGTGCGCCGCGTGATCGCTGCCATCCGCGACGGTGCCCCGGCGCACCGGGCGCAGCTCCGCCGGGTGGTGCTCGGCGCTCTCGTCGAGCATCAGGGCGATCCGGCTCTGGAGGCGCTGCGCGGCGAGCTGGCCTCCGCCCTCTTCTGAGAGGCAGTCGCCGCAGCCCTTGCGACGGGACGCCGCGGCCGGTTTCGAATGGCGCGCCCGCGCCGGCGCCGCGCGCCCCGTCTGTGCGACATTGGTCGCCGCCATTGCCAGCGATCGCATCGGGAGCAGAGCCATGCCACACGTCGCCGACGCGCTGACGGCGGAGACCATCCGGATCGCCGGCCACGACGGCGACGAGATCCGTGCGTACCTCGCCCAGCCCACCGGCGACGGGCCCTTCGGCGGTGTCGTCGTCATCCACCACATGCCGGGGTGGGACCGCTGGAGCAAGGAGGTGACCCGCACCTTCGCCGCGGCCGGGTACCTCGCCATCTGCCCCAATCTCCACGATCGCGAGGGCAAGGGCGCTGGCCCCGATGACTCCGCCGCGGCCGTCAGGGCGGCCGGCGGAGTGCCAGACGGCCGCCTGGTCGGTGACGTGGAAGCCGCCGCCCGCCATCTCCGCTCCCTCCCCTCGTCCAACGGCAAGCTGGGCGTCATCGGCTACTGCTCCGGCGGGCGGCAGACCTTCCTGGCCGCCTGCAAGCTCCCCTTCGACGCCGCCGTCGACTGCTACGGCGCGGGGGTCGTGGGCACCCCGCCGCCCCAGGCCCCCTTCAGGTGGGAGCCGCTGATCGGCCTCTCCCCGGACCTCTCCTGCCCGCTGCTCGGCCTCTTCGGCGCCGAGGACCGCTTCCCCTCGCCGGAACACGTCGCGGAGCTGGACGCCGAGCTGACCCGCCTGGGCAAGGTCCATGAGTTCCACAGCTATGAGGGCGCCGGTCACGCCTTCTTCTGCGTTGACCGCCCCAGCTACCGCGTCGAGGCCGCCCTGGACGGGTGGGCGCGGATCTGGGAGTGGTTTGGCCGCCACCTCAACAGCTGACAGGCGAGCGCGGAGGGCTTCCCCATGTGCACCTACCAGACCGAGACCGTCGCGGTTCAGGGCAGCGGCAAGGGCGTGGCCACCTGGTTCCCGGTGACCACCGCCACCGTCTACTTCGACCACCCCCAGCACGCGAGCGCCGAGCACACGCTCAACGTCGACTTCCTCAACCCGGAGCGCGGCCCCTCAGCGAGGGTCGCGGTCGAGTTGACCGCGGCGTCGGCACGCGCGCTCGCGGAGGCGATCCTGGCGTCGCTGCCGCGAGACTGAGGCGCAGTCCCGCCCAAAGAGCTGGAGAGCCGGCTTCAGGCGATCCGGGGCAGGGCGCTCGTGTCGCCGATCGGAGGCCGAGACTGGATCGCATTCCACGCCGGCTGCCCGGGCCCGGCAGCCGAACTGACCGTCTGAGAGGAGAGCAGCCCAGTCACCCCCGCGGCGTCGAGCGGAGCTGCGAGATGAAATCCCTGCGCCAGGTCACAGCTCATGTCACGCAGCTCGTCGAGCTGGTCGGCGCGCTCCACCCCCACTGCTACGACCCGAAGGTCGAGCGTCCTGCCCAACCCGATGATGCCGGCGAGGAAGGCCCGCTCCCGCTCGTCGGTGGCGACGTTGTCCACGAATGCCTTGGGGATCTTGAGGACGTCGACAGGGAGGAACTTCAACTCTCCCAGGGACGAGTACCCCATCCCGAAGTCGTCGATGGCAATCGTCACCCCGAGATCCTTGAGGGCGCGGAGGCGTTCCAGGGTCGTCGCCGTGTTCTCGACCAGGAGGCTCTCGGTGATCTCCAGGTTGAGAAGTGACGGGCTGAGGTAGGTCTCACGGAGGATGGTCGCGACCTCCTCGGCGAAGTCCGGGTGCAGGAGCTGGCGCGGCGAGAGGTTGACACTCACCGAGAGGTCCCGGCCGGCCTCACCCGCCGACCAGCGCACCGCCTGTTCACACGCGGTGCGCAGCACCTGGCGGCCGATCTCGCGGATCAGGCCGCTGGCCTCGGCGACGGGAATGAACTCGCGGGGGCCGATCCGCCCAAGGCCAAGGCTGTCCCAGCGGGCCAGGGCCTCGACGCCAACCATCGTGCCGCTCTCGAGCGCCACGATCGGCTGGTACTCGACGAACAGCTCGCCGGCGGATACCGCCTGCTCCAGGTCGGCCTTGAGCCGGAGTCGCCGCTCCAGTGTCTGCTGCATGCCGGCGTCGAAAGTCTCGACAGTCGCCTTGCCCCGCTCCTTGGCCCGGTACATGGCGACGTCCGCCTCCCGGAGCAGGTGCTCATACGTCATCGACGGCCTGTCGGCGATGGCGATGCCGACGCTCGCTCCGATGGTGACCGGGGTCCCGTGGAGATCAAAGGCGCCGGTGAGCTCCTCCAGGAAGCGCTCGGCAACAGCCACCGCCTCTGCCGGCCCGGCCAGGTCCTCGATGAGGACCGAGAACTCGTCGCCACCCAGGCGTGCAACCGTGTCGAAGGGCCGGACGACCCGCCTCAGCCGCCGCGTCACCCCCTGAAGAAGGAGGTCCCCGCTCGGATGGCCCAGGGTGTCGTTGACCACCTTGAAGTCGTCAAGGTCGATGAAGAGGATGGCGGCGCTCAGGCGGCCCGGCTCGGCGCGGCGCTCCAGAGCGTGAACGACCCGATCCGCGAAGAGGACGCGGTTGGCGAGGCCGGTCAGAGAGTCGTGGAAAGCCTGGTGATTGATCCGCTCGTCGAGGCGGAGCTTCTCCACCGTCACTCCCACCTGGGGAGCGAGCGCCTCCAGCAGGCGGCGATCCTCCTCGGTGAAGGGCGTCAGGTCGCCCTGACAGCGCCCCACCATCAGGCTGCCGAGGATCCTCCCCTCCACCGCGAGGGCGGCCATCACAGCACCGCGCAGCCCACGACGGGCGAGCATGGCGTCACCCTGCATGGGGCCCGCGCCCGCGCGGAGTACCAGGCTGAGACTGGCGGGGACGATGACCGAGAAGACATCCGCCAGCAGGTTCTCGTCGACCGCCTCCGACGTCTCCGTGGTCCGGCCGTCACGCACCCGCACCAGCAGCGCGCCCTGGTCGGGAGCGTCGGGGAGCACCACCACCTCCGCGAAGCCGGCGCCGAAGATCTGGCAGAGCCGGTCGAGCAGGGCCCCCACCGAGAGCGGTGAACGGACCGTCTGCTGGAGGAGATCGCGGGACTCGGAGAGGTGCTCCAGATGGCGGCGCTGGTAGCGCTCCGAGAGATACCCGGCACTGACGCCGACCATGCTCACGGCGAGCGCGAGGAAGAGCAGCGTCTCGACGGTCTCCGCGCGCTCGACGAGCGCCCAGCCACCCACCGCGAGCACCGCCACTGCGAGGGCGACGGTCACGATGCGGACCTGGCGTGGCTTGGGGCACCCCATCCCGAGCACCGCGCGACGAATGACGGGCGACACGCGCCCCCTTCTCTCGATCGAAACTGACATGACGGGGCGGCGTCAGGCAACGCTGCTCGACGCCGAGGCTACACCATCGCACCCAACGCTGCAAACAGCGTAACCGCCGCTTCACTGGAAAGCCATCTGCCGGGGGCCACGGTTGCGACGCCACGGCGCAACCCGGAACGACAGCTGCTCGGGGCTGGCCTCAGCGAGGTCGGGTCGACGGCTCCGGGGGCCGTCCCTCCAGGGCGGCCTCGAGGGCGAGGGTCCGCTCGAAGGCGGCCCAGACGGCATCGCTCACGACGGTCCGGAGGCGTCCCCGCTCCAGCTCGTACATGGCGGCGGCGGAGGTGCCACCCGGCGATATCACCATGTCGCGCAGCTCGGCGACGTGCTTTCCGCTGGCGACGGCGAAGGCCGCCGACCCCTCCACGGTGTCGAGGACCAGCTCGCGGGCGACGTGGCGCGGGAAGCCGAGATGGACGGCGGCGTCGATGAGCGCCTCGATGAAGAGGAAGACGTACGTGGGGCCACTGCCGCTCACCGCGGTGGCCATGGCCACCTGGCGCTCGTCGTCGACCTCGAGCTCGGTCCCGAGGGCCGAGAGCAGGGTCCGGGTCTGGGCCCGCCCGGTGGCGTCGACGGCCGGGGAGGCAAACCAGACGGTCACCCCCTTGCCGATCTGGGCGGGCGTATTGGGCATGCAACGGACGACCGCAGGGTGGTCCAGGCCCTCGGCCAGGACCCGGCTGCGAGCACCGGCGACGATGCTGATGACGAGCTGCCCCGGGCGCATCACGGGCTTGAGCTCGGGCATGACGGCCCCGAGGACCTGAGGCTTGACGCAGAGCAGGACGATGTCCCCCAGCGCTGCCGCCTCGGCGTTGCTGGCGATCGCCGACACGCCGTGACGCTCCTGGAGCTCCCGGCGTCGCGCCTCCCGCGGATCGCTGCAGGTAACCGACGCTGCGTCGATGAGGCCGCGGTCGAGCAGGCCGGAGAGCATCGCCTCGGCCATCACCCCGGCGCCGACGATGGCGATCTTGGAGCCGCGCAGACTGGACTCGTCCATGACCAGCCGGACGATACAGAAGGGCGCCCCCCCTCCGCTGGCGCCGCTCGCCGCGAGGCCCCACGTCGAGGGCCGTGAGATGATCGAACGGATGCCCGCAACGCCCGAGGCGCCCGACCCGACACCCGTGCCGGATGCCGGGCAGACGCCCGCCCCCCCCGCCGGCGCCCCCTGGGGGTGGGCCGCCTATCCGCCGAACACGTGGGCACCGGGGCCGCCCGCCCCGCACCCGGGCACCATCTACCCGCCCCCCGGCACCGGCTACGCCCCTCCCGGCACGATTTACCCGCCGCCCGGCACCCTCTACCCGCCCCCCGACACCGGGTACGCGCCCGGCTACTACCCGCCTCCCGGGACCGGATACACCCCACCGGGCTGGGGCCAGCAGGGCGCCGGCGCGCCCGGCCGGGCTCCGGGAACTCCGGTGAAGCGCCGGGGCGGCTTCGTCGGCGGCCTGCTGACGGCCCTTGCCTTCGTTGCCAAGCTGGGCTACTTCGGCAAGTTCGGGCTGACCGCCATCACCATGGTTGTCGCGATCGGCGCATACGCGCTCATCTTTGGCTGGGCCTTCGCGGTCGGGCTCGTCCTCATCATCTTCGTCCACGAGATGGGGCACTTCCTGACCTCCCGGGTGATGGGGGTGCCCATGTCGGCGCCGGTCTTCATCCCCTTCCTCGGCGCCTTCACCACAGCCGGACGCGGCCTCACCAGTGACCGCCGGCGTGAGGCGATCATCGCCATCGCCGGGCCTGTCTCCGGTTTCCTCGCGACACTCGCCGTCTACGTCTGGGCCCTGGCCCAGGCCCCACTCGCCCAGGGTGTGGCCTTCGCGTTCTCGCTCAGCTACTTCGGATTCTTCATCACCCTCTTCAACCTGATCCCGATGCTCCCGCTCGACGGGGGCCGGGTCACCAGCGCCGTCAGCAAATGGTTCAATCTGGCCGGGCTGGTCATCGTCGCCGCCCTTCTCGTCAGCGAGTGGTTCGGCGCGACCGTGGTCAACCCGATGCTCATCCTCATCCTCCTCCTCGGCGGCTACTCCGTCTGGGGCCGGTTCCAGGCCGCCCGGCTGGGCCGGGAGGCGCCACCTCTCCCCGTCCGCACTCGGGTGCTGATCGGGGCCGGCTACATCGTCCTGCTGGCGCTGAGCGGTCTGTTCATGAGCCTGAGCGCGGGCTGGCTGAGCGCCCACGGTCTCGTCAACCTGGCCTGAGGCCGCGCCGCTCCCGGGAGCCGCTCAGCCCTCGAGGAGGGAGAGGCGCACCCGGCGGTGGGGGTTGTCACGGTTGAGGCTCACCAGGACGATCCGCTGCCAGGTCCCGAGCAGCATCCGCCCGGCATGGACGGGAATGGTGAGCGAGGGGGACACCAGGGCCGGCAGCAGGTGGTCGGCGCCATGGCCGGGGCTGCCGTGGCGGTGCCGGTAACGATCGTCACGGGGGAGGAGCCGTTCCAGCGCGGCGACCAGGTCGGGCTCGGAGCCGCTCCCCGTCTCCATGAGGGCCACCCCGGCGGTGGCGTGGGGGGCGAAGACGGAGAGCAACCCGTCGCCCGCGCCCTGTACGAATCCCGCCGCCTCGTCGGTGATGTCGGCGATCGACGAACGGCCCATCTCGAGATCGATCAGGGTGGTCCGCATCGGCACCACTCAGCTGGCGACGCTCGGTGTGGGGGTCACGGCCTCGCAGTCGGGGAACGGGTAGAGGATGCTGTCGAGCAGGTTCTCGAAGACCGCGAAGTCGTCAGCGGTCGAGTAGTTCATCTCGATGTCGATGGCGTAGCTCGGGGAAAGGGTCGCCCGGAACTGGGCGAAGTCGGCGAGGCGGGTCACGCTCCCGCCCCCTGGGTCCGTGGTCGGCTGTGGAGACGTGGCCGAGCCGGCCGCGTACTTGACGAGGGTGCCGGTGTAGCCGCAGGCCACCACCTCGGAGTTGCTGGACACCGAGGCGTAACCGGTGAGGCCCGCCGGGCCGAGGGCGCTCAGGGTGGTCGCCTCCCGGATGACCAGGGTGGGGAGGTCGGTGCCCGTCTGGGGCTCGAAGATGACCTCGCCGCTGCTGTCCGAGTACGTCCAGTTCGTCGGGTAGAGGACTCCGTCGATCTGCTTGTCCTGAAAACCGATCGAGCTGAGCAGCCCGGAGGCCGTGTAGGAGGGGTCGGCGATGATCCAGCCGGTGACCGTCGACCCCTGGACCTCGTACCAGCCGCCGGGTGAGGATGAATCCGGCCAGGGCCCGCCGGACGCGTTGTAGCCGAGGACGGTGAGGGTCACCCCCCAGGCCGCCGTCCCCTCCACCGCCGAGGAGAGCGAGGCCGAGCTGTGGATGCGAAGCCCGTCCTGGACCAGGACGGTGCGCTCGCCACTCGTCTGGGCCCCGGCCGACCCGGACGCTGCCGGGGTCACCGTCCCGGTGCTCCCGCTCACTGGCGGGTTGGTGGCCACTCCGGTCGGGCTGGGGGACGCCGGGGATGCCAGGCTGCACCCGGCCAGGGTGGCGGCGGCGGCCGCGGCCAGGGCGGCGATCAGGCGGGGGCGGGATGGATGCACGTCAACAAGGTTAACGGGGAGTCCCCGAAGCGGTTATCCCGGGGTGGGATCGCCATCTCCGTTGACCAGCCCGCGCAGGGTCGCGGCCACCGACTCCCCGAGGGCCTCGAGGTCATAGCCGCCCTCCAGGACCCAGACCGAGCCGCTGCCAGCCTCGGCGCAGAGAGCCCGTACCCGTGACGCGACCGCGGCGTAGGTGGCGGTGCTCAGCTGCAGGGTGGCGAGCGGATCGGCGCCGTGAGCGTCGTAGCCGGCGCTCACCAGCACCAGCTCCGGCTCGTAGGCGATCACCGCAGGCAGCACGTTGGCCTCGAAGCGGGCCAGCCACTCGTCCCCGCCGGTCCCCGAGGGAAGCGGCACGTTGATGTTGAGACCGAGCGCCCCCGGCCCTCCGTGGGCGCTCTCGTGCCCGGTCCCGGGGTAGAGGGGGGACTGATGGAGGGAGGTGTAGAGGACCGAGGGATCGTCCCAGAAGATCTCCTCGGTGCCGTTGCCATGGTGGACGTCGATATCGATGATGGCGATCCGCTTCCTGCCCCGGAGCTGAGCGTGGCGGGCTGCGATGGCCACGTTGTTGAAGATGCAGAAACCCATCGCCCTCCCGGCGGTGGCGTGGTGGCCAGGCGGCCTGCTGATCGAGAAGGCGTGATCGGAGCGGCCGTCGCAGACCGCGTCGACCGCCGCCAGGGCCGCGCCCACCGACCGGAGCGCGGCGGCATGCGAGCCCGGGCCACAGAAGGTGTCGCCATCGAACCAGCCCCCCCCACGCTGGGCCATCGCCCGAACCGCGAGGGCATGGGCCGGGGTGTGGACCAGCTCGATCGCGGCGCCGTCCGCCTCGGTCGGGTCGAGGCGCGGAAGGCCGGCCAGGTCCTCCTGACCCGCGATGTGATCGAGAATCGCCGCCACCCGCTCGGGCCGCTCCGGGTGGCCCGGAGCCGCGTGGTCGGGCTCGGGCCCGCTGGAGACGAGGATCACGCTCATCCCGGCTCCCCGGCCAGCGCCTCCGCCAGCTCGCGCAGGAAGGACTCCACATCGGTCACCAGACCGAGGGTCTGAGCGGACCCGCGGTCGGCCAGCTTGGCGACCACCGCCGGGTTGATGTCCACACACACCGTCCGGGTCGCCGCGGGAAGCAGGTTGCCGGTGGCGATGGCGTGGAGCATGGAGGCGCACATGATGCAGAGGTCGACCCCGGCGAGGGCCACGCGCATCCGCCGCCGCGCCTCCACCATGTCGGTCACCACGTCGGGGAGCGGGCCGTCGTCACGAACCGATCCGGCCAGCACGTATTCGACACCGCTGCCGATGCATTCGAACATCACGCCACGCCGGAGCATCCCGGACTCCACCGCCGCCCGGATGCCGCCCACGGCCCGCACCCGGTTGACCGTCCGCATGTGCAACTCGTGGCCGGACTCGATGGGCAGCCCCTTCTCGAGGCCGATCCCGAGAGAGGTGCCGAAGAACTGGGACTCGATGTCGTAGGCGGCCAGGCCGTTGCCCGCGAAAAACACCTGGACATAGCCGAGCGCGATCAGCCGGGCCAGATGCGGTCCCGCCCCGGTGTGGATGATGGCCGGACCGCCGACGAAGCAGATCCGGCCATTTCTGGCGCGAACCTCGCGCATGGTGTCGGCGAGCTCGCGGATGACCTGATGCTTGGGCTTCTCCGGCGAGAGCGAGCTGGTGGTGAAGCCGAAGACCTCCTTGCCCCTCCCCCGCTCCACCGGAATCAGCCGGACCCCAGCCCGGCCCACCACCACCTGGTCCCCGGCGACGACGTCGGTCACGGGGACGGCGCGGGCGGCGCCCGTGGCGATCACCACGCCGCAATCCATCTCAATATCGTCTACCGTCACCCATTCGCCCCCGATGAGCACCGAGGTGGGCTGGTTGGTGGTGGTGTAGAAGAGGTCGGGGAAGACGCCGTCGGCGGGCGCGGGCAGGGTCACCGCATCCTCGGCGCCGACGACGGTGGCGCCATGCTCCTGGCAGGCGGCGATCACCGCCGCGAGCTTCTCCTCGTTCTCGGCCTCGATGGTCAGCCGCGCAAAGGAGGACTCGTCGAGCCGGGTGCCGACCCGGAACTCCTCGACATGGAAGGTCGCGCCCATGTCCATGACGCTGTCCATGACCCGGGGCAGCACCATGCTGTCGATGATGTGACCGGAAAGCTCGATGACGGCGCGGGCGCTCATGCTCTCGACGTCGCCGCCCGCACCACCTCGATCCGGCGGCGGAGCTCGGCGGCCGCGGCCCGAGGGTCGGCAGCCCCGGTGATGCCCCGGGAGACCGGCACGATGATGCCGCCCCCGGTCGCGTCCAGCCCAGCGCTGACCGCGGCCTCCAGGTCGCCTCCCTGGGCGCCGACCCCGGGCAAGAGCAGCGTGGCGGCCGGAGCGAGGCCGCGGACCTCGGAGATGGCGGTCGCGGAGGTGGCCCCGACCACGAAGCCGATCTGGGCGGCGCCCGACCAGCCCAGGGCCCGCTCCACGATCAGACGGTAGAGGGGCCGGCCATCCCGTAGCGGCGCCTCCAGGAAGTCGGCGGCACCCGGGTTGCTGGTGCGGGCGAGGATGAGGACGGCCGTCCCGGCACGGGCCAGGAAGGGCTCCACCGCATCCTGGCCGAGCAGCGGGTTCACGGTGACGGCGTCGGCTCCCCACACGTCGAAGAGGGCCCGGGCGTACGCGTCTGCGGTGCTGCCGATGTCGCCCCGCTTGGCGTCGAGAATCAGCAGCCGGCTCTCCGGCACCATGCCGCGCACCCGCTCGAGCATCCGCAGCCCCCCCGAGCCGTGCTGCTCAAAGAAGGCCAGGTTGGGCTTGACCGCGACCACGTGGGGGAGCGCCGCCTCCAGCATCTCGGTGCAAAAGCGCTCGAGCTCGGCGGCATCCCGGCAGCCGGTGGGATCGAGACCGAGGCACAACGCCGACCCCAGCTCGCGGCAGGCGGCGGCCAGGCGAACGGCGAAGGGCTCTCGGCTCACCAGACGTCGCGGGCGGTGCTGGGCTGGATCGCCCCCTGGTCGGCCCGGGGAGCGTAGGGGACCTCGGTCCGCTCCTTCTCCGTGGAGGCACAGCGAGGGCAGACGCGCGCCACCCCGCCGTCGAGGATGACGGCGGCCAGCCGGTAGATGGGCGTCGGGCGGCCGCAGTTATCACACGGGTCGAGGACGGCCACGGTCTCGCCTCCTCATGGTCCTGCGCGGGGGGTCGAGTTGAATTCTGCCAGATTCGCGGCTCCTCCCCTTCGCCGTCACTCTCCGGCAGGACGGGCAGCGCGGCCCTCGCGCGAAGCGGCCGCTCAGGCCGAGCCGGGCCGGGACGCCGCCGGGGCGCCCCTCTCCGGCCACCGTCGATCGCAGATGCCGTGCATCAGGCTCCGCCCGGTGCGGCCCGGCTCGGGCCGGGCAGCAGCATCCAGCCGCGACCCCGGCGACCCGACCTCAGGTGCCGAGAACGCTGCTCACGTTGGAGAAGACGTTCTTGACCTGTTTCCCCAACGTGGTGAGGATGAGGACCACCACAACGGCGATCAGCACGAGGATCAGGGCGTACTCAACCATGCCCTGACCCTCCTCACGACGGGAGGCGTCGCGGTCCAGCGGACGGCGCGCCACCTCTCGAAGGCTGAGGTACGTCGAGGTCATCCGGGTCCGGAGTTCTCCGGGCCAATTCCATGAGTTCATGCCCAGAGGGTGACCTCCGAGTCTGTACGGAACCCTAATTCGATGTGACGGGGAGTCTGACAACCGTTCGCAGACCGCCCACCGGGTGTTCCAGATTGATGGTGCCCCCGTGCTCAGCGGCGATGGCAAGAGCGATCGAGAGCCCGAGCCCCGTCCCGCCGCTCCGCGAAGGGACGCTGTCCCCTCGCCGCAGCTGCTCAACCGTCGCGGGCTGACGGCCCGGTGGGAAGCCTCCGCCGTCGTCTTCGACCCAGACCACGCAGACCCCGCCCTCCAGGTTGCTGGAGACGGCGACGCGGGTCTTGGCATGGTGCAGCGCGTTCTCCACGAGGTTGTCGAAGAGGCGTCCAAGCAGCACGGGGTCGCCGAAGATCTCGGTGCCGGCCTCCCGCTCCACCTCGAGGGTCACCTCAGCCCGCTTGGCAGGGCCCTGCCAGCGGTCGTACAGCTCCTCCAGGAGGTCGTCCACCGACAGGGGGACGCACCGCAGCACGAGCGACCTGGCGTCCTTCCGGGCGAGGAGCAGCAGGCCCTCTGTCAGCACGCTGAGCCGGCCCGCCTGGTCGCGGATGTGCTCGAGGCTGGCCACGTACCTTGCGGGCTCCCGCGGTTGCCGCAGGGTCACGTCCACCGCCACCCGAATGGCGCTGAGCGGTGAGTTGAGCTCGTGGGCGGCATCCGCGGTGAAGCGCGTGAGGCTCGCGATGAGCGCCTCCCGCTCGGCCCCGACCCTATTGAGGGCGTTGACGGCCACCATGCCGAAGACGGTCACCACCGCCACCGCGATGAACTGGAAGTCGGCGGTGAGCGGGGGCCACTGGCCGGTCACCACGAGCACCGCAGGCTGGATGAGGGCCACGGCACTGACCAGCAGCGCCGGCCACGGGGGGAGCATCCAGAGCGCCGCCACGACGCAGAGCAGCGTGATCCCCCCGAAGGTCTCGTCTGGCGGTGTGACGAACTCAAAGACGGTGATGCCGCCCATGATCGCAAGCGTGCAGAGGAGCATTCCCACGACGCCGGCAGTTCCGCGCACGGGGCGGGCCCGGCTGAAGAGGGCGGTGAGCGGCGCCCGGTGCGGATTATCAGACACGTGCCACTTCCAATCGGTATCCGATGCCTCGGACAGAGACGACGCGGACGCGTGACCCCGCACGCGCGAGCTTGGTGCGCAGCCGGCTCATGTAGACGTCGACCAGTCCCGAGTGCGGCGTGCTCTCGTAGCTCCAGGCCCGGTCGACGAGCTGCTCTCCGGTCACGACCCGCCCGGCATGCTGGGCGAGCAGGGCCAGCAGGTCAAACTCCTTGCGGGTCAGGGGCATCTCGGTGCCGGCGATGGTGGCGACCCGGGCCAACTCGTCGATGACGAGGTCGGACAGCGTGGTGTCGCGAGCGCCGCCGTCCCGACGAGAGAGGGCGCGGATCCGGGCGAGCAGCTCGGCAAAGGCGAAAGGCTTGGTCAGGTAGTCGTCGGCTCCCGAGTCCAGACCGGAGACGCGATCGGGGATCCCAGAGAGCGCCGACAGCATGATGATCCTGCTGGTGACCCGAAGCTCACGCAGGCGCCGGCACACGGCGAACCCGTCCGGACCGTCAGGGAGCATCACGTCGAGGAGGACGGCGTCGTAGGCGTTGCCCTGCGCCCGCTCGATCGCGTCAGTCCCGGTGAACACGAGGTCGGCGACGATACCCGCCTCGGCGAGACCCCAGCGGAGGTTCTCCGCGGCACCCTTCTCGTCCTCGACCACCAGGACCTTCACGGGGCGATTATCGGCCTGCTCCATCGTGCGCGGAGTATCTCCACCGAGACGTCGCTCCCCGGTGAGCGCCCAGCGACATCCACCGGTCGTCCTGGCCCCCCGGGGCGGCTCCGTGGCGTGCCGTCCTGGAGACCTGGGGGCTGTCGGTGCAGTCAGGCGTCCACGAGCGGACTGATACGATCATCTCGGTCGGGCGAGTCAGCGCGCGACAGCCGTGGCGCGACTGGCTCGCAACGCGGAATCACAGGAGGGGCTGTGCCATGAGCGCGAGGATCGCCATTCTCGGCACGGGACGGATGGGGTCGGCCATCGCACGGGGCCTCGCCGAATTCGAGCCCACACTCTGGAACCGGACCCGCTCGCGCGCCGAGCAGGTGGGCGTGGGCCGCGTCGCCGCGACCCCCGCCGACGCGGCCCGCGATGCCGACCTCGTCGTCCTCAGCCTGACCGGCGCCGATGCCGTCCGCGCCGCCCTGGGCGGAGCGGACGGCGCGCTGACGGCGGCGCACGGGCAGCTTTTCATCGAAATGAGCACGTCGGGGCCCGCCGTGGTCGAGGAGCTCGCGGCGCAGCTCCACGCCTCCGGATCCGCCCTCATCGACGCGCCCATCATGGGCGCTCCGGCGGTGGTGCTCCGCGGCGCGGCGGCGATCCTCGCCGGTGGTGCGCCCGACGACATCGCGCGGGCACGGCCGGTGCTGGAGCTCCTTGGCGAGGTGCGCCACGTCGGTCCGCTGGGGAGCGGTGCCCGCCTCAAGCTGGTGGCAAACAGCATGCTCGCCGTGGTCACGTCGGCCGCCGCCGAGCTGCAGGTGGCCGGGGAGGCGGCCGGCCTGGACGGTGAAGATGTCTTCTGGGTGCTCGCCCGCCTCGCACCCGCACTCGAGATGCGGCGCGCAGGCTACCTGCAGCGCCGCCACCAGCCGACGCTCTTCGCGGTGCGCGACCTGCTCAAGGACCTCAACCTGGCGCGGGAGCTCTTTGGTCAATCTGGGGCGCAGACCCCCCTCACCGCACGCGCTCGCACGATCGTCGAGGCGGCGGCCGCCGAAGGCCCCGATCTCGACATCACGGCCGTGATCAACCGCTACACGCCCCCGCCGGCGCGCTGAGGAGAGCGATAGACCGGGGGCCGGTGTACCCTGCGGCGAAGAGCCATCGTTCGCGGCCTGCCAGATCGGAGTGGCCACCCCGTTTGAACTTCCTCCAAGGCCTGCACGGCGCCGTCGCCATCGCCCTGCTGGGCGGGCTGCTCTTCACCGAGGAGGCGGGGGTCCCACTCCCGTTCGCGCCCGGGGAGCTGACCCTGCTCGCCGCCGGCCTCCTGATCGCGGCCGGCGGGCTCGACCCCCTGGTCTTCGTCCCGGTGGCCTTGGTCGCCTGCGTCGCCGGCTCACTGGTCGGATACACCTGGGCGCGCGCGGTCGGCGATGGTGGCCTCCAGGCCCTGGCTCGCCGGATTCACCAGCAGCACGCCCTCCAGCGGGTCTCGGGGAGGGTCCAGTCGGCCGGATGGTGCGGCATCGCGGTGAGCCGCCTCATTCCCGGGCTTCGCATCTACACGACGCTCGTGGCCGGTGCCCTCAGGGTGCGCCGCCGCACCTTTGTGCTCGGCATGGTTCCGGCAACGGTTGTCTGGATGGCCGTGTACGTCGCCCTCGGCGTGCTGGTGGGGGTCCCCATCGAGCACTTCTTCACCGCTGTCCAGAAGCTGGCGGTCCAGGGCGTCATCCTCGTCGTCATGGGGGCGGGCTGCTACTTCGTCATCCGCAAGACCCCCGCCTCCTCGGGCGCCGGGCTGGTGCGGGTGCCCCGTCCGGTGCGCGTTGTGATCGCCGCCGCCCTCGACATCGGCGTGGTGGCGAGCGTCAGCACCGGCCTGGTCGCACTCGGACGGCTTCTCGGCTTCGGTATCCAGGCCGGATGGGTGGATGCGGTGGTCGCGCTCCTCGTCGTCGCCGTCTTCTATGTCGTCATCGCCCGCCGGAGCGGCGGCGCCACCGTGGGCGAGGCGCTGCTCCAGACCAGTTACGCGACCGGCCAGCGGCTGGCACTCCGGCCGCGCGCCGCGCTGAGGACCGCCCGATCCCTCCTTTCCTGGACGCGCGAGGATCTCACCCCGGCCACCGAGCTGATGCGCTCGCTGAGCGACCCCCAGCGGTTGCGCATCGTGAGCCTGCTGCTCGGTGAGCCGCGAACCGTTCCCGAGCTGGCGACGCTCACGCGACAGCCGCCCTTCGAGATCCGTCACCAGCTGGACCGTCTCTCCTCCACCGGAGCGCTGGTCGCGACCGGAGACGAGCCGAGCACTGCCTACTGCGTCCGGCCGGACCTCGGTGGCGCCCTGGCGGATCTGCTCGCGGCCATGCCGCCACCCGGTGTGACGGCGTGAGACGGGCGGCACGGCGTGGCTGGGGGCTCTTGCCGACGGTCCACGGCTACCGCCCCTCGTGGCTGGCCGCCGACGCGCTCGCCGGCCTGACACTCGTCGCGGTGGTCGTGCCATCACAGATGGCCACGGCGCGCCTCGCCGGCCTCTCGGTGGTCGCGGGCCTCTATGCCTTCGCCGCCGGCGCGCTCCTCTATGCCCTGCTCGGCACCGACCCCCACCTCTCGGTGGGCGCGGATTCGACGATCGCCCCGGTACTCGCGGTCGGAGTGGCGTCGGTCGCCGCGGTGGGCTCCACCGGCTACGACTCCGCGATGGCCTTCACCGCGATCGTGGTCGGGGTCATCCTGATCGCCGTCGGTTTCGTCCGCCTGGGGTGGATCTCGGAGCTGCTCTCGACACCCGTCATCACCGGGGTCCTCGGCGGGATCGCCATCGGCATCATCGCCCGGCAGCTCCCCATCGTCTTCGGGGTGGCCGGTGGCGGGACCACCACCATCGATCAGATCGGTGACCTCCTCCGGCAGCTCGGCCACATCAACTTCTGGTCCCTCGGGATCGCGCTCGGCGTGCTCGCCCTCATCATCGCCGCGCAACGTTTGAGCCACCGCCTGCCCGGCGCGCTCCTCGGCCTGGTGCTCTCCATCGTCGCCGTGGATACCCTCGCCCTCAGGGCACAGCATGGCGTGGCGGTCATCGGCTCCATCCACGGTGGGTTCCCGGGCCTGGCGCTGCCGACCGTCTCGTGGTCACAGCTCCAGTCGCTCATCCCCACGGTGCTGACGGTTGCCTTCCTCTGCATCGCACAGACCGCGGCCACGGTGCGCAGATCGGGGGCCGCCTCCGAGCCGACCGCGAGGGACTTCAATCGAGATCTGATCGCGGTCGGTGCCGGCAGCGTCGCGGCCGGGCTGATCGGGACGCTCGCTGTCGACGCGAGCCCGCCCAACACGGCGATCGCGACCGCATCAGGGACGCGCTCCCAGCTCGCCAACGTCATGGCTGCGCTCGTCGTCGTGGTGGCGGCGGTGGGGTTGACCGCCCCACTCGCCGACCTCCCCCAGGCGACCCTCGCCGCCACCCTGGTCTTCGTCGCGACCAAGCTCTTCCGCGTCGACGAGCTGCACACCATCCTCCACTTCGATCGGCTCGAGTTTGCCCTGGCCGCGGTCACGATTCTGGTGGTGGGGCTGGTGGGCATCGAGCAGGGGGTGCTCCTGGCCATGATCCTCTCCCTCGCCGATCGCACCCGCCGCACGCTCCGCCCTCGGGACACCCTGCTCGGGCGGGACCCGGGGACCGACCACTGGATCCCCCGGGACATCGGCAGGCCCACGGAGGAGGTCCCCGGGGTGCTCGTCTACCTGGTCTACGCGCCGCTCTGGTACGGGAACGCCGATTACTTCCGCTCGCGGATCCGCCAGCTCCTGCGTGCCCACGCGGGCCGGGTGCGGACGGTGATCATCGATGCGGACGCGATGTCCGATATCGACTACACCGGGCTGCAGGCGTTGCGGGGCCTGGCGACCGAGCTGGGCCTGAGCGGGGTAGCGTTGGGGATCGCCCGCGCCTCCCACATCGTGCACCACGATCTCAAGCACGGCTCCCTCATCGAGCAGCTCGGCGCCGACCACCTCTTCGCCTCGGTCGACGACGCCGTCGCCGGGCTCAGACGCCAGGCCTGACCAGAGCGAGGTCCGGACGCGGGTCCGGCGGGCGCACCTCGGGCAACTGCTCCGGCACGTCGAGGCGCGCCACCCCGATCCGGTCGTCGGCCATCCCGTAGTAGACGTCGAAGCGGTCGGGCGAGCCGAGATCGTCGCGGCGGTCGATGCCGGTGGGGAACACCACATTACCGACCGTCCCCAGGCGCTCCTCGGGCAGCTCCGGGGCGAGGAGCGGATCCGGCGATCGGTAGCGGATCACGCGGGGGTGGGTGCTGGACAGCACCATCACGCCGGCCGAGTAGCGGCGCGACCCTCCGTTCTGGGCCGGCGCCTCCGCCTCGCTCACCCCGTGGTAGATCACCATCCAGCCGTGACGGGTGAGGACGGGCGGGGTCCCGACACCGATCTTGAGCCGCTCCCAGGACCTGAGTGGAGCGGCCAACCGGTGATGAGAGGTGAACCGCCCGAGACGGTGGGACCCGTCGCCCTCCTGGAGCAGCCGGCTGTATGAGATCCAGATGCTCTCGCGATCGAGATCCGCTCCACCCGGTGGCTGGGGAGCGACGCTCTCGGCCGCATGGGCGCCGGCAAAGAGCGGCCGGTGGAGCAAGGCCAGCTGCGGGCGGCCGGAGGGGTTGGGGATGAAGACGGGGAAGAGGGTGGCGTCCTTGTCATCGACGCCGTCCAGCTCGACGCCTTGATACGGCC
This sequence comes from Candidatus Dormiibacterota bacterium, assembly GCA_003142035.1. Lineage (GTDB taxonomy): Bacteria > Chloroflexota > Dormibacteria > Aeolococcales > Aeolococcaceae > Changshengia. The sequence continues at coordinate 3,358 of PLOF01000100.1, read as the reverse complement.
CGAAGCGGGCGAGCCCCAGCCGCTCCCACCGGTGCAGGTCGTCCGACACCGCCAGGGCGATGCGCGGGCCGGCGGGCGAGAATGCCGTGTAGGTCATCACGTACTTCCCCAGCGGCTCGACAAAGGTGACCCGGGGGTCTTCGCAGCCGCCCCCGCCGTCGGGACGCTTCTCGTACTCGGTCTCGGGTTCGAGGGCCACCCCGAGCCGCTCGACCCCGAAGGGATCGCCATCGCCATTGAAGAGGACCCGCGCCACGCCGATGCGCGAGTAATTGCCCCGGGCCACGAGTCGCGGGAAGAGGTACAGCTCTCCGTCCGGGCCGCGGACGGCAGCCGGGTTGAGGACGCCCTCGGCCTCCTGGGGATTCGCCGGCTCGGGAGTCATGATGGGCCACAGCCGGCGCATCTGGAAAGCGCTCATCACCCTTCTGGCGGCGGGCCGGCCTCCCTCTCCCCGGTCCCGCCCAGGCACGCGATGATCGTCTCGATCACGAGCCGGGTCTCGTCCGGCCCGCGGACCGGGATGCAGTCCACCCCCGCCTGCTCAGCCGGGTAGTCGTTCCCTCCCTCGAAGATCGCGTCTCCGATGAAGACCATCTCGCTGAGCGGGATGCCCAGGATGTCGCGGAGCTTCCGGATTCCGTAGGCCTTGTCGATCCCCGGCTTGGTGACGTCGATCGAGGTGGCGCCGCCCATGCGGACGGAGAACTCCGGTATCAGCGTGTCCAGGACCGCGGTGATCTCCTTCCTTTTGGAGAAATCCGGATCCCATCTCTCCTTCTCCTCCAGGGGAGCAGCCTGGCCCAGAGCCGAGAGCGTGATCTGGCTGCCGCGGTCTTCGATGACCTCGCCCCACACCTTCTTGGGCGCCAGGCCGGTCAGGTCGAGGGCCCTCTGGCTGGAGCTCACGATCTTGCGCCGCTCGTCGGCGCTGAGCTCTTCCGAGTAGACCCTCACCCACTCCTCATCGTACCGGTAGAACTGCGTTCCGCAGGTGGGAAGGAGGTACAGGTTGGCCAGGCTCTGGCCGCCCGGAAGCTTGGCAAGCAGCTGTTTCTCGAATTGGGGCCAGCTCCCCCCAGAGATGACGGCGACCTTGACGATCCCGAGCAGGTCGTGCACGAGCGCGGCGATCACGTCGTCGGGAGGTGACTTGCTCGGGGCGAGCGTGCCGTCGAGATCAAAGACGATCAGTCGCTTCATCTCCGCCTCATGCCTGGGGAGCCGCGCCTCCGAGGCGCGCTCCGGAGCACGACGAACCGTCCACCACAGAGGTGGTGGGTACCTCGGGGAGCGCGACCTCCACGACGCTGAGGAGCCCGCGCGGGCGGACCGTGCATTCACCGACCATCGCCGGTAGAAGCATGACATCCCCGAATCCGATCGGGTGAGACGCGCCGCCGTGCAGGACGTCGCCGGAGCCCGCGATGCCGACGAGGACCCGCGGAAGACCCGCGGCGCCCACGGTGAACGGCAGCTCACCCTGGATGCGCCAGAGGCGAAACTGCCCACAATCGAAGAGCCGCTCGCGCCGCACGCGTGCGCCCGCCTCCACCACCGGCAGCACTGGTCTCAGCACGCCCTGGTCGAAGTCGATGCAATCGAGGGCCTCCTCGACCTGCAGGGGACGCTGAAGCCCAGTCGCGGGGTCGACACGATCCCAGTCGTGGAGGCGGAAGGTGACGTCGCTGTTCTCCTGGACCTCCAGGACGACGAGATCGCCACCGAGGGAATGCACGGTCCCGGCGGGGAGGAGGAGCCCATCTCCGGGCTTGGGGGTGAAGCCCACCAGCTGCCCGGCGATCGCTCCCGCGGCCAGAGCGCTGCGCAGTTCGCCCAGCGTGGTGCCCGGTCGAAGGCCGGCGTAGATGCGACTCTCCGGCCCCGCTTCCAGGACCACCCACGCCTCGGTCTTTCCGGTTTCGCCCGCCGGCAGATGCTCCACCTGCTCATCGGACGGATGCACCTGCACGGAGAGCAGCTCGTGGGCATCGAGGAATTTGAGAAGCACGGGGAAGCGGTGGAACCGTCCGGCCAGCTCCCCGAGCATCTGCTCCGGGTATTCCTCCAGCAAGGCGCCCAGGGTCTTCCCGGCGAGGGGTCCCGCGACCACGCGGCTCTGATGGTCAGGCCGGTCACTGAGCAGCCACGCCTCGCCAATCGGGCCATCGACGCCCTGAGGAGCGCTCAGCAGTTCGGCCAGCCGCCGGCCGCCCCAGAGGCGGTACTGAAGGATCGGCGCAAAGAGAAGTGGATACAGGGGCACACCGCCCGCCCGATCGGTCGCGGCTTCGACTACCGATCCGCCCGCCGCCGTCTGCGCTGCGCGAGGCGTCACCGCAGCCTTCAGCGTGACCCTGCTCCCGGGTTGTGAATTCCCATCACCTCTGCGTGCGCCGGCACGCCCTCCGGCCGGTCTGCGCCCGCCTGCGGCTTCGGCTGCCCGCGCAGCTCGTCCAGCTCTGCCGAGTCGGTCATCTGATGCCGGCGGCGGCCGCGCCAGATCACCCCGACCAGGCTGGTCAGGGCGACGGTCAGGACGACCGTCGCCAGCAGGACCGCGATCAGGGGCACGCTCCCGTGCCAGACCAGATAGTCCAGCCGGACGCCGTGGGAGTTCTGGATGACGCCCACCACGATCGCCGCCGCCATCACCAGGGCAAGGACCAGGGTCCACGAGAGACCTGTTCCCCGGAACTGGCGCCGCCGCGCGACTTCAGCCTGTCGCTTAGTCATGACACACCTCCTGCCCCTCTCCACCCGTGTCTGACCAGAGCCTTCCTGACGGTTGGATTGAGGGTCGCATCCCAGTACACGAAACCTCGGTCCCCTCAGTCACGCCGGGACCTCGCGCGGTCCCGAGACGTGACCTTTTTGGGGGGGGCTGGAACTAGGCCGTCTTCCTGGCGCGCTCGTCGGTGCTCATCGAGATCACCTTGAGGACGATGGCCGCAGCGATCGCGTACACGACGAAGGCAAGGATGTCCGCCCAGACGATGAGCGTCCCTGGAGCGGTGAGGGTGGTCCGGAAGATGCCCGCGAAGGGCGCCGCGAGCGCCCCGCCGATGCCGAAGATGAAGGCTCCGAACCCCACGTTGGCGGCCCCGGCGGCATGGAAGATGAAGTCGAAGGCGAGGAAGAGGAAGACGATGCCGGCGGCGAGCGCGACGATGCGGCTGGCCAGGGGTCGCCCTGACCACGACAACGTCGAACTCCGACTGACCGCGGCCCCGGTGACCGGGTCGGACGTGGTTTGCGTCGTACTCGTCACGCCGCTGTAGGTCGGACCGTCGTTGCTCACAACCCGGTCCTGCACATGCGTATCAACCACCTGGGCCTCCTTTGGGGTTGCCCCCCC
>PLOF01000118.1 GCA_003142035.1 Candidatus Dormiibacterota bacterium | reverse complement strand
GCCGCCATCACCAGGCAGTCGGTGCCGATGGCGCTGAACCCTGCTCCGTCGTTCATGACCTGGTGGAGTGCATCACTGGCCCAGGCCAGCGGAAGGACGCGGGCTATGTCCTGCACCACGGTGGGGAGCGAGCTGATCGGGAAGAACAGTCCGCTCAGGAACATGAGCGGGAACGTGATCATCGCCGCGAGCGCGCGCGCCGCCTCGCTGGTGCGGGTGACGCTCGTGATCAGGAACCCGATGCCGACGAAGGATGCGGTGCCGAGCACGATCGGCGGGATCAGCAGCAGCCAGCTGCCGTAGTTCTTGGCCCCGAAGACCCAGACGCCCACCGCCACCAGCACCAGGATCTGGAGCAGCACGATCAGCCCGCCTCCCACCACCTGCGCCGCGAGGATGGTGCTGGAGCGGACGGGGGTGGCACGGAAACGCCGGAGAACCTGGGTGACGCGCTTCTCGACCAGCCCGATCGCGACGTAGTTCACGCCGGAGAAAAGGATGATGTACGCGATCATCGAGGGCAGCATGTAATCCATCTCGGTGACCTGGTTGACCTCGGCGGCCTGCGGCACGCCCAGGGTGACGCTCGCATGGCCACCGCCGGCGAAGCCGGCGGTCACCTGGGCCACCACGTCGTCGGCGATGGCGGTGGACGAGGAGCCCCCCCCGGCTTGGTAGATGGCCACCTGCTGGGCTGGTCCCGTACGGAGAACGGCCGCCCCGAAGCCCTTCGGGATCACCAGGATGGCCGTGACCGAGTCGCTCTTGAGGTCGGCGAAGGCGGCGGTGTGGGACTTCGAATCAACGGTGACCCCGCTGACATCGCCCAGTGCCTTCAGGTAGCTCGCCGACTCTGCGGTGTGGTCGTTGTTGACGGCGTCGAAGGTAACGGACAGCCCGTTGCCACCGAAGAGCAGGCCGAAGATGATCATGAAGAGGACGGCCAGCCCGAGGGTGAAGATCAGCGCGGTCCGGTTGCGCACCGAGGCGCGCACCTCGTTGATCGCCAGGGCACGGAAGGAGCGGAAGCCGTTCATTCGCGGAGGCTCCGGCCGGTCAGGCTGAGGAAGACATCCTCGAGGGTGCCGTGGCGGACCATGAGGTCGCGGATCGCCCCCGCCCCCTCCCCTCCTCCAACCTCCGCGGGAGCCCACGGCGCGCTGGGGTCGAGCAGGGTGTGGAGCACGGTCTCGGGCGTCCGGGTGGTGATGCTCACCCGCCCATCCGCCACCACACGCTCCACCCCGGGCACCTTCCTCAGGGTCTCGACGTCGAGGCCGGGGACATTGGCGAACTCGACCGTGGTCCCTGGGGCGTGCTCGGCGATCAGGCGGCGCGGGGTGTCGAGGGCGACGATCCGACCCCGCTCCACGACCGCGACGCGGTTGCAGAGGCGCTCCGCCTCCTCCATGTAGTGCGTCGTGAGCACGACGGTCTTGCCCCGCCCCCTGATGCCCTCGATGACCGTCCAGATGTTGAGCCGGGCCTGGGGGTCGAGACCGGTGGTGGGCTCGTCGAGGAAGACGAGGTCGGGATCGTTGATGAGCGCCAGGGCGATGCTCAGCCGCTGCATCTGACCCCCGCTCAGCTTGTCGGTGTAGACGTCGGCCTTCTCCCCGAGGTTGAACTCCTCGATCACCTCTGCCACCGGCCGCGACCGCTGGTAGAGGGCGGCGAAGAGCTGCACCGCCTCGCGGACCTTGGTGAAGGGGGGCAGGGCGGTGGCCTGGAGCTGGACCCCGATCCGCTCCTTGACCGTGCCGGGGTGAGCGATGACGTCGGTGCCAAGGACCTGGACGGTGCCGGCATCGGGTGTCCGGAGGCCCTCGATGATCTCCAGGGTCGTGGTCTTGCCCGCGCCGTTGGGCCCGAGCATGCCGAAGACCTCGCCCTTCTGGACGGAGAAGCTCAGCCCGTCCACCGCGACCACGTCGCCGTAGCGCTTGACCAGACCAGTGACGTCGATGTCTGCCATCTCTCCCCTCAGCCGCACGGCGGCGGGCATCGGCTCAGGGTGAATCATAGGGGGTCACCTCCTACGGGCTCTCAGGGAAGACTAGTTTCAGAACGTTGATTGGAAACGTCGTTATAGAACCACGTTCGGATATACTCTGTCAAGTGGCCAGACCGCGGACCCACGACGCCAAGCTCCGCATCCGCCTGCTCGACGAGGCCGGGCGCCTGCTGGCCAAGGAGGGCCCCTCGGCGCTGACCGTCCGCCGCCTCGCCGAGCGGGCGGAGACCTCACCTTCGGCTGTCTACACCCTCTTCGGCGACAAGTGGGGGCTGGTCGAGGAGATGTTCCGCGAGGGCTTCCGGCGCTTCGCCGAGCGGATCGCCGCGCTGGAGCGGACCGATGACCCGCTGGCCGACCTAGCCGCCCTCGGCGCCGCATTCCGGGCCAACGCCCGGGCCAACCCGCACCTCTACGACCTGATGTTCGGCCAGCCCTTCCCCCAATTCGTGCCCGGGGAGGAGGACCGCGTGATGGCCATGGGCACGTTCGGGGCCCTCGTCGAGGCGCTCGGGCGGTGCGTCGATGCGGGCCTGCTGAGCGGCGACCCACTGAGCCTGGCCACCATTTTCTTCAGCCTGTCGCACGGGCTGACCAGCCTCGCGCTGATGGGCTGGTTCGGTCCTCCCGAGCAGGCCGACGCGGCATGGGGTCGTGCCGAGCGGGCGCTGTTCGTGGGCCTGATGCCGTCCGCCGCCGAGGGCTGAGCCAGACCTCCGAGGCGGTCCACGTCGCGACGACCTCAGACCCGCCGCGACTCCCAGCGGAAGAAGCGGAGCGTCACCGCCAGCCCGACCACCCCCCAGACCAGCATCACCAGGAGGTCCTGGCCGTTCCACCCGCTGGAGCTGGGCTCGGTGCCGAAGGCGGTCAGCATCGACTCCTTGAACCAGTAGATGGGGAAGACTTTGGCAATGTCCTCGAAGACGGCGTTGTTGAAGTTGAAGAAGAAGCCGGAGATGAAGAGGATGGGGAGGGAGGTGAAGTTGACCACCGCAGGAGCGGCGTCGGCATTGGGGATGAACGGGGTGATGGCCAGCCCGATGACGCAGAAGACGAGGCCGGCGAGGAGCACGGTGACCAGCGCCGGCAGCGGGTGGGCGGGCCACGGCGCCTGATAGAGGAGATGGCCCACCACCGCGGTCAGCGCCACCACGATCACCGCGGAGATCAGGGCCGAACCGAGCACTCCGCTCACGAAGGCCGCTGATGGCAGGGGCGTCCCGCGCAGCCGCTTGAGGAGTCCGTTGTCGCGGCGGTTGACGNNTAAGGTTGGAGAAGCAGGTGGTGATCACACCCCAGGCGGCCATGGCCGGGACGAAGAAGTTGTTGTACGGGACCTCGGCGCCGCCCACGCACTGACCGCTTGCACCGATGGTGCCGTCGACGCAGGTGCTCTGCTTGTTGAAGATGGTGCCGAAGATGAGCAGGAACATGATCGGGAAGCCGAAGCCGAAGAGGGCCGCGGCGCGGTTTCGCCAGAAGGCCCTCTGCTCGGCGCGCACCTGCCGGAGGCCGATGGCGAGGTCACTCATCTCCGGTGAGCTCCAGGTAGACGTCCTCTAGCGACGGCTGGCTGACCTCTAAGCGCTCCAGCTCGAGGCCGCGGGCGACGGCCCACGCGGTCAGCTCGTGAAGTGCCTTGGTCGGAGTCTCGGTGATCATCGCCATCAGCCCGTCCTCGCCTCCGGGAACGACCTCG
>PLOF01000034.1 GCA_003142035.1 Candidatus Dormiibacterota bacterium | reverse complement strand
CGTTCCGGGTGATCGACTACAAGACCGGGCGGGACTCGAAGATAGATGTGAGTGCGGCCAACCGGCTGGATGGCGGTCGTGCGGTCCAGCTCGCGCTCTACGCGCGGGCGATTCGCGATCGGGAGAGGGCGGAGGGGCGTCCGGCGCCGGTGGTGAGTGCGCTGTATTGGTTCTGCACCACACGCGGGAACTTCCGCCAGCGGCAGATGGTGGCCGGCGACGACACCGATGCGGCGCTGGACGATGTCGTCGCTGGGATCGACGCCGGGGTGCGGGCCGGCTGCTTCCCCCAGGTGCCGGGCGCGTACCAGGATCACTGGGGGACCTGGGAGAACTGCACCTACTGCGAGTACGACGGGCTCTGCCCCACCGGCCGGGACGTTCTGGCCGAGACCAAGAGCACGGACCCCGCCTTGGCGGCGCACCGCGCGCTGCAGGCGGACCAGCCCGGGGATGAGGAATGAGCCGGCCACCGGTCGCCGACCAGGGCGAGCGCGATCGGCTGGTCACCGAGCTGGATCGGACGTTCTTCGTCGAGGCGGGTGCCGGCACCGGGAAGACCGCCGCGGTGGTCGCGGCGATCGTCGCCCGGGTCGCCGCCGGGCGGCTGGCGATGGAGCGGCTGGTGGCGATCACCTTCACCATCGCCGCAGCCGGCGAGCTGCGGGTGCGCATCCGCGAGGAGCTGGAGGCGGCGGCCGCCGGTGCCGCGGCGGAGGAGGAGCGGCTCCGGCTCGCGCAGGCCGCTTCCGAGGTGGACCGCGCCCGCATCGAGACCATTCACGCCTTCTGCTCGACGCTCCTTCGGATGCATCCGCTGGAGGCCGGGCTGCCACCGGACTTCGAGACCCTGGCCGACCTCGCCGGTGATCTCGACGTCCGGGAGCGATTCCGCCGCTGGTTCGACTCCCTGACCCCGGGGGAGCCGGGCGCCGAGGCGGTGCGGCGGGGTCTCCTGCTCGGGCTGCCCCCCGACAGGCTGCTGGAGCTGTTCCTCGCCCTCAGTGAGGACTGGGACGTCATCGAGCAGGCGGCCTGGCCGGTGGGGGCGGTTGCGGCGGTCGACCCGGCGCGGGTGCTCGCCGAGGACGTGCAGCGGTGCCTCGACCTTCTGCCCCTCTGTCGCACGCCGGACCAGCTGTACCGGCACATCGACGCGCTGCGGCTGGTGACGGCACGGCTCGGGGAGGCCGCGTCCGAGGATGCCGCGCTGGTCGCCCTGCTGGCGCTGGAGGAGGTGCCGAAGCTCGGCCACTCGGGTGCCCTTGCCAACTGGGGTGTCGTGGACGGGGCCAATGCCTGCAAGGTCATCCGCGACACCATGCACGCGGTCGCGGACGAGGTGGCGCTCGTGCTCGGAGCGGCCCGGACTGCGGCGCTGGGCCGGATCGCCGGCGAGCTGCGCGACCTGGTGCTCGCCTACGCGGAGGAGCGCCGACAGCGCGGGCTGGTCACCTATCAGGACCTGCTGGTGCGGGCCCGCAACCTGCTCCGCGACCACCCTGACGTCCAGACCGCGCTGCGGGCGCGGTGGGACCTCGTCGCGGTGGACGAGTTCCAGGACACCGATCCCCTCCAGGCCGAGCTGGCCCTGCGCCTCTGCGCGGCTGTCTCCGGTGCCGAGGGGGAGTGGCGCGACCTGGTGCCGGAGCCCGGCCGCCTCTGCGTGGTGGGCGACCCCAAGCAGTCCATCTACCGCTTCCGGCGTGCCGACATCGCCGTCTACTCCGCTGTGGAGCGCACCCTGGTCGGAGCCGACCCGCGGGCGCGGGTGCGGCTCTCGGTCAACTTCCGCTCCGGGCGCCGGATCATCGAGGCGGTCAACGCCGTCTTCGGTGGAGCCGACGGGTTGATGCGCGCCGACCCTGCCTCCCCCGGCGCCCAGGCGGAGTACGTGAACCTGGTGGCCCACGCGCCGGAGATCGAGGGTAGCGTCCGCGTGGTGGGCGGGCCGGTCCCCGGGCGCGCCGCCGAGATGTGGCTGCGCGAGGCCCGGTCGACGGCCATAGCCGTCCAGCGCATCCTCGCCGAGGGCTGGATGGTGGGGGAGGGGACGGAAGGTGGGCCGCGCCCCTGCACCGCCGACGACATCTGCATCCTCATGCCCAGCCGGACAAATCTGCGCAACCTCGAGCGCGAGCTGGAGGCCGCTAGCCTCCAGTACCGGTTGGAGAGTGGCTCGCTGATCATCNNGTGGCCGCGCTGCGCAGCCCGGCGTACGGCTGCAGCGACAGCGAGCTGGTGGGGTGGAAGGCATCGGGGGGGCACTGGTCCTACGAGCGGTCGGGGCGTGGTGAGGAGCCGAGGGTGGCCGCCGCGATGGCGGACCTCCGCGAGCTGCACCGGCTGCGCCACGTGACGTCGGTGCCGGCGCTGATCGAGGATGTGCTCTCCCGACGGCTGCTCCGCGCCACCGCGTACGACGACTGGCGGCCGCGCGAGGCGCACCGGCGCTACCGCTTTGTCGCCGAGCAGGCGCGGGCCCTGGCCCGCGGCGGGCGCAGCACCCTGCACGACACCGTGGACCACCTGGAGCGGCTCGCCCGCAACGCCTCCTACGACTCCGTCGCCGTCGAGACGTCCCCGGATGAGCACGCGGTGCGGGTGATGACGGTGCACGCGGCGAAGGGCCTGGAGTTCCCCATCGTCATCGTCACTGGGCTGGGGCGAAAGCCGAAGCCGAGACGCTCCCCGATCGTCACCGACCACCTCTCGGGCAGTGTCGAACTGCACGTCGGCGAATTCGCCACCGAGGGTCGGGAGGCGCTGGACGTGCGCGAGAGCGCGATGGAGGCCGCGGAGCGGGTGCGCCTCCTCTATGTGGCGCTCACGCGCGCCCGCGACCACCTGGTGGTCGGGCTCTTCCGCGGGGCCAAGGGGGGTGACGACACGGATGCCGGGCGGCT
>PLOF01000075.1 GCA_003142035.1 Candidatus Dormiibacterota bacterium | reverse complement strand
GCGTCGTCGATGAGCAGCGAGTCGCTGAGTGGGGCTCCCAGCTTCCCCCCGTACCCCGCACCGTCCACGAGCCCCTCCAGAGTGGGGTTGTGGAAGTAAAGGACGATGTGCTTCTGATTGGCTCCCCGCTCCAGCGCCGAGGCCAAGGCCGGCATCTGGTCGATAGGAGCGTTGAGCAGGTCGTGGACCACGGCGCTCCCGAAGGCGGCGAGGTACGGCTGCCCTGGGTTCCCGGGAAGATTGACGAGGTAGTTGAGCTCCATGAGGACGTTGGCGGCGGTGATCGTCTGCGGGTACGGCGTCGCCTGCATCGGCCCCAGCACCTGGAGAAGGTAGCTGATCGCCACCGGGTCGATGTCGATGGTCCCGTCGACCGCCTGGCCGGTTCCTTGCGTGTAGAACAGCTCGACCTCGGCCGCCGAGGTGGGGAAGTCGGGCGACCAGTTGGCGTCTCCCAGCTCCCAGTGCTGCCCGTGGAAGAGGTACTCGTTGAGCGGCGCCGGTGCCGGGATGTCGGTCACCAGCGGGGTGAAGTAGGCCGACTGATGGAAGACGAGGCTGGTGACCGCCCCGTCGCTGAAGGTCACCGTGCCCACCGACCCGATGAAACCGCCTCCGGGGCGCTCCTCTCCGGGGTTGTCCAGGAGCACGAGGTAGGTGTGCTGCCCGGGGCCGATCGCTGCGGGCAGCGCCTCGAGGAGGTTGATCGCCGGCCCCGCGACGCTGGTGACCTGGTGTCCCTCGCTGAGCAGGGTGGCGCGGGACCGGCTCAGGGGGCCGAGCAGGTTCCCCCCGGGCACCGCCGCCAGGCTCTGCTCGAAGGCCCGGAGGTCCGCGCTGGTCCGGTCCAGCTGGGGACGGTGGTCGCTCGCCAGTTGGACCAATCTCTGGAACGGTGAGGGGCCACCCGCCGGCGCTGAGGCGGGGATCACCTGCTCGACCAGCCCGATCACGTCCAGGCCGAGCCGGGTACCGTCCTCCCCGGCGGTGCGCAGCCGGCGGGCCGCGTTCACGTTCGCCGAGATCCCGGGGATGTGCGTGGCGATGTCGGCGATCCAGCCGTCGGACAGGATCTCCGAGCGGGTGCCGAAGTCGTCCTGCCCCACCCGCAGGTCCGCGCCGGCCTTCTCCAGCCGGGCGTGGTCGAGGGGGCTGAGGTCGCCGGTGAGCAGCTGCGCCGCGCTGAGAGCCGCGCTGCGGCCGTCGGTGAGCGCTTTGACCGCCGAGTAGTACCGGACGGCGGAGACGCCGAGGAGGACGATCGCCAGGGCCGCTAGCCCCACCACCCACCAGCGGAGCCGCCGCCAGAGCGACCGCCGCGGCCGGGTGCTCCTCCGCCGGCGCGGCTGTCCCATCGGCGAAGCGACGATCGATGGATCGGCCGGGGGCAGGGCGTTGGCCAGGGGGGTGTCGGGCGGTGGCTCCATTTCCTCGGCTGGACGCGGCGGGGGGCGGCCTGCGACGTGAGGTCGCGGGCGGGAGTATCGGGAGTATACGGGTGGACCTGATCGTTCGCGGCAGCCCGCCCGAGCTGTCGTGACGCCCGCTCCGGGATACTCGCCGGCGAGTTCGGCTGGGGCGACCTCTGGACGTGGACGACTATCGACGCGGACACCAAGCTGGCCCCTTCCTGGCTGGTCGGGGACCGCTCCAGCCCCAACGCCATCAGCACCACCATGGTCACCTGACCGCCGGCTACCCGGCCGGTCGGCTGCCGTGTCCACTCAAATGGCCCGGAGCTGCGGCCGGCCATTCATAGGCCGGGCTTCGGGAGCCTCGCGCCAGCTTGCGCGGAGGGGAGGCGCGGCGGTTGCGAGGGGTGGACTCTGTGGGATGGTTAGTGGGATGAGCGATTCAAACGCCTAATACGGCGTATACGCCCCATACGCCATCTTGCCAGAAAGCCCTTGTATGGAAAGGCTTTTTGGCGGAGGGAGAGGGATTCGAACCCCCGAGAGCTTGGCGGCCCTTGCGGTTTTCAAGAACGCACCAAAGTGTGAGGTCGCCCAACCTCAGTAGACGACGGCCTGCCGGTGGTATCTCTCGCGGCACGGGAGGTGAATCCGGGCAGCGGCCTCCCAGTGCTAGGTCCACGTGGCTGCGACCGTCGCGGTCGGCCCGGTCGCCCAGCGAGCAGGGCGCGGGGTCGGGCGGCCCAGAGCTCATTGGCGCGCGTCTTGTGCTGGGCCGAACCGGCGCATCTGCGTGAGCTGGGCGTTGACGACGGAGGGGCACCTCCCCGTACCCCTTAACGTACCCCTTAAGCCTGGCACGGACCGGCCGCGCTTGGCAGGCTATGGCCCCCTTTTCGTATTCGGACCAAGGTTTTTCGGCTTCCTCGGGCCACGCTTGGGTGGAGTTCGATTCCCTTTCCGGCGGCCGCTCGAGCGCCCCATTTCTTCTGGACCCTCGGGGACGCTTGAAGCGAGGACCTGCTGTAGGCACCGATGGCGAAGCAAGTGGACCAAGCGCATTTGAGATGGCCTATGCGAACGACGAGAGCCGGAGGCGCTACTCGGTCGTGGGCAGCCTGGTCGCGCTGAAAGTGGCAGAAGCTCCAGGGCACTGGTGCGGATAGGCTCAAAATAGGCTCAGCCATGGGCGAACCGCCTTATATGGCAAAGGTTTTGCCGGGCTGCTCCGGAAGTACAAGTTTTGCCACGGGGCGTAGCTGAACTCGGGATTACCCTTCTGTAGCACCTGGAGCGCGCCGGGCTGCCGCCGATGCCCCGGGGTGAGCCCGAATGTCGACGGTCACGCAATGAGGC
>PLOF01000091.1 GCA_003142035.1 Candidatus Dormiibacterota bacterium | reverse complement strand
GCGCCGGCGGTGCGGGCTCTGATCACGGCGGGGAGCCCGCTCCGCAAGTACTCGGACCTGCTCCAGTGGGGAGACGACGCCGGCAACCTGCGCCTCATGACCGGCGGCTGGACCAACTTCTGGGATCCGCTCGACCCGGTCGCCGATCCGCTTGGTCCGCCCGCAACCTGGAAGCGCGGGGAACCGATCCCCGACGGGGGTGGCCCGGGCATGTTCGTGGTCCACGACCCGGATACGGGCGCTGAGACGGCCATGCCGGTCATCGACATCCAGGTCGACAACGTTCACGAGAGCACCGGGGGTGGGCTGCGCGCCCACAACTACTGGGACAACGACGCCTTCTGCGCCGCGGCCGCCGCGGTGATCTCAGGTGCGCTGCGGTAGGGCGCGGATCGAGTCTCCCCGCCCGACCGGGACCGGCGGGTACCACCCCTCGGGCGCCGCTTGGCGTTACCGAGTCGGAGCCGCGCGCATCGCTCCGATGACGACGGTGGCGTCGATCTCCTCGAGGCTGGCCACCTCTGGGACCAGCCCGCTGTCCGCGAAGATCGCCGCCGTCGCATCCGCCTGGTGGTCACCGGTCTCGACCAGGAGGTGGCCGCCCGGAGCGAGCCAGAGCGGCGCCCCCGCTGCCACCCGGCGCACCAGGTCGAGCCCATCCGAGCCCCCGTCGAGCGCCGGCAGCGGCTCGTAGAGGCGGGCCTCCCGGGGCAGCAGTGGGATCTCGTCGGTGGGGACGTAGGGCACGTTGGCGACCAGGACGTCGACCCGCCCGCGCAGGGATGGGGGCAGCGGGTGGAAGAGGTCGCCGCAGTAGACGCGACCACCCATCGCGGCCAGGTTGCGCTCCGCGCAACGCACCGCGGCCGGGTCGATGTCGGCCGCGTGCAGCTCGATCGGCCCCACGGCGGCGGCCAGGGCCGCACCCAGTGCTCCCGAGCCACAGCAGAGGTCGAGCACAACCACGCCCGCCGCGGCACATGCGGCGGCCTGGCTCACCAGGAACTCGCTGCGATGGCGAGGCACGAAGACCCCCGGGTCGACCGAGATGCGCAGGCCGCAGAACTCCGCCCAGCCGATCACATGCTCGAGTGGCAGACCCCCGATCCGCCGCTCGACCATGACCTCGAGATCGGCCGGCGCCGGCGCGGCGGCGATCAGCAGGCGTGCCTCCTCCTCCGCGAAGACGCAGCCGGCAGCGCGCAGGCGCGCGGCGATGGCGGCGGGACGGAGAGACGGCGAGGAACCGGACACGCGAACACTCCGAGGGGTGGCCAGGCGCCCGGGGGGCCCCTCCCGGCGCCACCGCCATCCTAGGGCGAGCCGGACCGCCGGCCGACCTGGTCCGCCGGAGCGTCCAGCCCGGGCGGGCTCAGCCGACCCGTCCCGCCACGTAGTCCCGGGTACGCGGATTCTTCGGCTCATGGAAGAGCTCGTCGGTCGCGCCGGCCTCGACCAGCTCTCCGACCCTATCCTCGCCGAGGAGAAAGACGGCGGCCTGATCGGAGACGCGAGCCGCCTGGAACATATTGTGAGTCACCAGGACGATGGTCACATCCGCCGCCAGACGGGTGATGAGATTCTCGATCTTCGCCGTCGCGATCGGATCCAGGGCCGAGCAGGGCTCGTCCATGAGCAGCACTTCGGGCTCCACGGCCAGGGCGCGAGCGATGCAGAGGCGCTGCTGCTGTCCCCCGGAGAGCCCCACAGCCGGCTGATTCAGCCGGTCCTTGACGGTGTCCCAGAGCGCGGCGTGATGAAGCGCGGACTCGGCGGCGTCGCGCAACAGGGCTCTGCCGCGCACACCATTGAAGCGCAGACCTGAGACCACGTTCTCGAAGACGCTCATGGCCGGGAACGGGTTGGGCCGCTGGAAGACCATCCCGATCCGGCGTCGGATCAGCTCCGGTCGAGTGTCCGCGCCGTACACGTCGATGTCGCCCAGCTTGATGGAGCCCTCGACGCTGCCACCGGTGTGATCGTGAAGACGGTTGATGGCCCGCAGCAGGGTCGTCTTGCCACACCCCGAGGGGCCGATCAGCGCGGTCACCTGGCGGGCGGGGATGGCGAGGGTCACGTTGCGCACCGCCACGTGATCGCCGAAGGAGACCTGCACCCCTTCCAGGGTGACTGCCGGCGGCGTCGCCGAGCTCGGATGTCCGTGGGTGAGCGCCGACGCGGCCGTGTTGGCTGCGGCGCGCTGCTCCGCCACTAGGCTGAGGGGCTCGGGCCGCGCGATGGGATCCCCGGACATCTCAGCGGGCCCTCCGAGAGATGCGCCACGCCGCGATCTTAGCGGCAACGCTGAGCAGCAGGACAAAGGCCAGCAGCACCAGGGCGGTGCCCCAGGCCGTCTCCTGCGCGATCGGGAAGGCCTGGGTGCCGTCCGTGTATATGAGCAGGGTCATCGCCGCGACCGGCGTCGCCAGGGTGAAGAGCAGGGGCGCTGTCTCCCCCACCGCCCGGGCGATGGCGAGCAGGTTGCCGGTGACCAGGTCAGGGAGGGCGCCGCGCAGGACGACGGACCGGGCGACCCGGCCGCGGCGCGCCCCGAGAGCGATGCCGGCCTCCCAGAGGTCGAGGGCGATGGTCCGCATCGCCTCCTCGTCGGCCCGGATCATGATCGGAAGCATCAGCACCGCCAGCGCGAAGGCGGCGGCCAGGTTGGAGAAGGCGTGCAGGGGGAGGACCAGCAGCGCGTAGGCGAAGATCCCGATGATGATCGAGGGCACCCCGGCGAGAACGTCGGCGCTGAAGCGCAGGGCAGCGGCCAGGCGGCCACTGCGTTCGAAGAGAAAGAGGGCGGCCAGCAGCGCGATGGGGATCGCGATGACGAGCGCCAGACCGACGATCTCGGCACTGCCCGTGATGGCCGTCGAGATGCCGCCCCCGGGGATGCCGGGTGGAGTGGGTGCGTTGACCAGGAAGCTCCAGGAGAGCACCTGTGCGCCGCGGCTGATCGTGTAGTACAGCAGGGCCACGAGCGGGGCCACCGACGCGACCGCCGCCACCGCGCAGAGCGCCTGGGCGAGCCGACCGGTGATCCGGCGACGGGTCAGCGACCGCTGCGCGGCGGCGCGCACCAGGTCCCGGCGGCTCAACGCCGAGGCAACGGTCACCTCAGCGCTCCCGCGGTGCCGGCACGATGGCCACCGCCGCTCCGCAGCAGGGCCTGGCCTCCGGCGTTGACGGCGACGGTGAGCAGGAGCAGGACCGCGCCGAGAGCGATCACCGAGCTGGTGCCGAGCCCCGGCGATGCCTCCGCGAACTGATTGACGATCGCCGAGCCGAGGGTTGCCCCGGGAGCGGTGAGGGAGGTGGGGAGGGCCGGGCGGTTGCCGATGACCATGGCCACGGCGATGCTCTCGCCCATGGCCCGGCCGACCGCCAGGGTGACGGCCGCCTGGATGCCGGACCGTGCCGCTGGGATGACCGCTTTGCGCACCGCCTGCCAGCGCGTCGCACCCAGCGCCAGAGCGGCCTCCCGGTCCGCAACCGGGACGGCGGCCAGGGCCGTCCGGCTCAGGGCGACCATGGTCGGCAGGGTCATCACCGCCAGCACCACCGACGCCAGCAGAACGCTGGGCCCGTACGCCTCACCCCGAAAGAGCCAGCCGAGCAGCGGCATCGAGGCGAGGAACGGCTCCACCTGATTGGCGAAGATCGGGGTCAGCACGATCAGCCCCCAGAGGCCGACCACGATGCTCGGCACGGCGGCGAGGAGGCCGATGAGCGTCGAAAGCGGACCGGCCAGCCAGCCCGGGGCCAGCTCGGAGAGGAAGGCGGCGGTGCCCAAGCCGATGGGTACCACGATCACCATGGCGACGGCAGTGGTGAGGAGCGTGCCGACCACCAGGATGCCGGCGCCGTACTCGCCGGCCGCCGGGTTCCACGTCCCCGACCAGAGGAACCCCACCCCAGACCGCGTGAGTGCCTGGCTCGAGCTCCCGGCGACGCTGATCAGCAGGGCGACGACCACCGCGGCGAACACCGCGGCACCGCCCCACCGAACGACGGTGTAGGCGTGCTCCCCAAGGCGCGTCCGCTTCTGGAGCAGGGCTGCGCGCACCCCGCTGACGGCCACCCCCTCTCGGGGCAGTACCCCGGTGGTGTCAGAACTCATCCGTATGCCCCGCGGTCCGGCGGGCGCCTCGGGGGAGGCACCCGGCTCAGCTGGAGAACAGCGGTGTGCCGGTCGAGCCCTCGATCTCGAGAATGGTCTTCTGAGCGAGGCTCGCGACGTTGGCGGGCAGGGGTGCGTAGCCGAGGGCGGCAGCGTCCTGCTGTCCGGTCGTCACCACCCAGTCCAGGAGCTTGCCAAGAGCGATGGCGGTGGTCGTCTCGGACTGCTTCTGGTACACGAGCGTCCAGCTGAAGTTGGCCAGCGGGTAGACGCCCGCACCCGTCTCGTTCACCACGTTGAAGTTGGTCGAGCTGAGACTGGTCGCCTGCGCACCCGCCAGGGCGATGGACGCCTCCGTGGGCGCCACGTAGGCGCCCGCCGCGTCCAGGATCGCGGCATTGACGAAGCCGTTCTGGAGCGCGTATCCGTACTCGACGAAGCCGATGGAGCCGCTGGTCTGGCTGACGTAGGTGGCGACGCCGGTATTGAGCTGCTCACCGATGCCCACGGTGGCGAGCGGCCAGGTCCGCGACGGCGTCGAGGTGCCGATCGCGGTCACCCACGCGGGGGCGGTGTCGATGAGGTACTGGTCGAGGTCGTAGCCCGGGCCCGACGCGTCCGCCCGATGCACCGCCTTGATGGCCAGGTTGGGCAGGTTGCTGACCCCGGATACGGCGGCGATCAGGGGGCTGTCCCAGTTGGTGATCGACCCATCAAAGATGCCCGCCAGGGTGGGGCCATCGAGCTTGAGGTTGGCCGGCGCGCCGGGCACGTTGTAGCTGATGGCAACCCCGCCCAGGTCGACCGGGATCTGCAGCACCGTGCCGCCGGTCGCCGCGGCCAGCTGCGACGACGTCATCGGGATCTCCGAGTCCCCGAAGTTGACCGTCCCCTGCTGGATGTCACTGACGCCCACGCTGGAGCCCGCCGGGGAGTAGTTGACGGTGGTCTGCGAGTTCTTCTGGTTGTACCCGTAGAAGACGGTCTCGAAGAACGGCTCAATCGAGTTGGCGCCGGCACCCGTGAGGGTCACCGCTGCCTGCGTCTTGGTGTCGCAGGTCGCGCTCAGCACCGTGTTCGACGCGCAGGGCGATGCGGTCGCACTCGCCGCCGGCGTGGAGCCGCCGCCGCTCGCGCTACCGCATGCTGCGATCACACTGACCAGAGCAAGCGCGGACAGCCCGACCAGCGTATTCTTCCGGCCGCGAGTACCTGAGAGCGTGATCACAGGGCGGGCCCCTCCATTCCGTGCGCATTCCGGCCGGTGGGCCGGCCGAATTCCGTCGAAATCCGAGTTTGGCAGGGGGAATCCACATGATCAAGCTTGGTAGTCGTATGATTCCGTTCTGCTGAGCAGAACCATGTCCGATCTCTCCCCCCTCGCCGAGCACGACAACCCGCAGCGGCGCGCCGCCCAACGGGCCCGGTGGGCCGCCCGGCCGCGGCCGGAGGTCACGCTGGACCAGCTCCACACCTTCCTCGCCGTGGCCGAACGGCAGCACGTGAGCGAGGCGGCGGAGGCGCTCGGCATCTCCCAGGGGTCGGTGAGCACCGTCGTCCACCGTCTGGAGAAACGACTCGGGCTGCCCCTCTTCCAGCGGGTGGGGCGCAACGTCCGGCTCACCGACGTCGGAAGGGCGCTCCGCCCCCTCGCCACCCGGATCTTCGATGACGTCGCCCTGGTGGACGAGTTGCGGGTCAGCTACCTCAGTGCCGAGGTCGGCGAGGTCGCCATCGCCGCCGGCCATGTGGTCGGTGCTCACCGGGTTCCCGGCTGGCTGGCCCCCTTCGTCAGCGAGCACCCGCAGCTCGGCCTGCACCTCCGGCTGGCTCGATTCCGGGAGATGATCACGATGCTCCAGGACGGCGAGGTGGACATCATCTTCGCCGGCTCCACGATCGACGGCCCCGGGATCGAGGCCATGACCATGGAGCGCACCGAGATGGTGCTGGTCGTCGCTCCCGGCCATCCGCTCGCCGCCAGTCGCCACCCGCTGATGGACCTGAACGGGTATCGGCACCTGGAGCACGAGCGCGGCACTGCGACCCACGACCTGGTGGCCGCCCACCTGCTCCGCGAGCACGGCCGAGAGGCCGAGGGCGTCGAGCTGGAGGAGGGGGCGCTGGTGCCTGCCCTCAAAGCCGGCCTAGGCTTCGCGGTGATGCCGCGGTCCCTGGTGGATGGTGACGTCGCCGCTGGAAGGTTGACCGTCCTCCCCTGCCCCGGCCCACCCGTTCTGCAGGCCTTCACCGCCGCCCGCCGCGAGGGCGTGCACACTCCCGCCGTGGAGCTGCTCTGGCAGCACCTGCGCGAGGTCGCCGTCGAGGCCTGAGCCGGCTCGGGCTCTGCCACGCCCCTGCGAATGGCGGCAGGTCATCGCGACACGCAGACTGTTCAACCTGGCCGTGGCCTGCGCCATTCTCNNCGAGTCCACCGGTGCGACGTCCGAGCTTGCCGAAGGCCGGTGACGCCCGTCATTGCGCCGGGACCACCGCGCTCAGAGCAGGGAACCGCAGTCCGGCTGCCTAGCCTCCGGCGCTGCTGGCGCTCGGCGTCGCAGACGGGGACGAAATGCTGGTCGGACTCGGCGTCGCAGACGGGGACGGAATGCTGGTCGGGCTCGGCGATGCAGACTCCGACGGGCCGGCGCTCGCGCTGGCTGACGGGGAGGCCGTTGCCGAGCCCGACGGTGACGGCGACGCCGTCGCGGTGGGCGTCGGGCTGCTGACGCCGGCCAAGACCCCGATGTTGGGCGGTCCCGGGGTGGTATTGGTCCGAGCCGGCGTGGCCGGGGCGGTGCCTGCGAAGACGACCAGGGCGGCGATCACGGCTGCGGCCACCCCGCCGGCGCCTACAGCGGTGAGCACCGGCGCCCGCGAGGGGCGGTCGCCGGTGTTCTGAGCTGAACGCATGAATTCCTGTCGGGCCGGAGTCATCGCCACCTTCTCGGCGGCGGCGCTGGCCCAGCGGGCGCTGGCGTAGACGAAGGCCTCGAAGAGCAGCAGGAGCCCGAGGAGCGATGTCGAGAGACTCGGAGAGCGCACCACCATGGCGCCGACCGCGAGCACCGCGATCAGGGCGATAAAGCTCTCGGCGAGGCTCTGGCGGAGCGCCCGCCAGATGGTCCCGCTGCCCTCCTTGACCTTCGAGGTGCGCAGGAAGGCGGCGCCCTGCTTGACCAGACCGCGCAGGCAGGCCAGCGCCACCACCCAGGAGAGGGCAAACCACACCCGGAGCGCCCGCACCGCATCGCCCCAAGTGCAGTGGGTCGTCCGGCGCAGGGCCCACAGCGCGCGGAGGATGCCGGTCATCAGGAAGACCACCGGCACCACCAGCACCGTGCCAGCCATCTGCCGCAGCGGCAGCGAATGGTGGGTGGCCACCGCGATCGCGGTGACGATCAGGATGAGGGTGAAGAAGCTGGTTAGCAGATCGCCGAACCACTGGATCGAGCCGAGCAGGTAGTGCATGCGCTGGGCGGCGGTGAGGCGGAGCCGGTGGTGCACCAGCGGGACGAGATCCCGCCAGTGGGCGCGCAGGATCTGGATGCCTCCGAGGGCCCAGCGGAAGCGCTGCTTCTTGAGCCCGTCGAAGCTGAGCGGCATCATCCCGGCCCCCCAGGGGTGGGGATCGTAGACGCCGACCTGATCGGGACTGAGGGCCAGGATCCGCAGGCTGCACTCCGCGTCCTCGGTGATGCAGCTGGGGTCCCAGCCACCCACCGCCTCGAGCACGCTGCGCCGGATCAGGCCCAGGGTGCCGCAGAAGATGATGGCGTTGCGGTGCGCCCGGCAGGGCATGCTGACATCGAAGAAGTAGCGATAGCTGTAGAAGAGGCCGCGCAGGTAAGGGGAGTCCTCCCAGTCGCGGTAGTGCTGGGCGGCCTGCACGAAGGCGACGTTCTTGTCGCCGAAGTGGGGAGCGGTCGCGGCCAGCCAGCCGGGATCCACGACGTAGTCGGCGTCGACCACGCCGATGACCTCGACCTCGGCTGGGAGCCTCTGGGTCGCCTCGTTGAGGGCCCCGGCCTTGAAGCCGGGCCAGTCCTCGAGGTGGATGAAATGGAATCGCGGGCCCAGCTCCTCACAGATCTTCTGGAGCGGCTTCCACACCTCGGGATCGGGAGTGTTGTTGTCCACGACCTGGACCATGTAGTTGGGGTAGTCGAGGTGGGCCAGCGCCTCCAGGGTGGCGCGCACGATCTCGACGGGTTCGTCGTACGCCGGGACCTGCAGGGCAACGAACGGCGGAGGGCCCACCGGAAGAGGAGGCGGCGGCGGGGAGCCGCGCCGGCCGAGCACGTCCAGGATCTCGAAGGCATAGGAGAGGCTGAGGAAGAGGCCGAACAGCTCGAGCAGCAGCAGCAGGCTTGAGGCGATGAGGAACGTCGGCCCGCTGATCTGCACCGCGGTCAGGGCGCAGGCGTAGACGATGTAGCTCAGCGCGGCCGTGATCAGCATGCCGAACATCAGCGCAGCCAGCGGCTGCCAGCGGCGCAGCCACAGCCAGGTGGCCGCCCAGATCACCAGCCCGGCAACCCCGAGCACCTTGCCGGCGAAGGGATCGCCGCTGATCAGTGCCGTGGCCAGGCCGCTCGCGGCCAGGACCACGAGTGCCGCCGGCACCCCTGCCGGCCAGGGCCAGGACGGGACCCCCTTCGCCAGGCAGACCAGGGTGGCGAGCGCCGACGCGACCGCAAAGAAGGTGAGGATCTCGATGAGCATGCGCGGACGTTCCCTTCCCAGGTCGGAGGCTCCGCCCCCGGTTCCGATCCCTCCTCAAACTAACGGGTCGGTATTGTTTCAGGTTTACCGGGACGTGTCCGGCCCGGGTCCCATCTCCGCCTCGACCCTAGCCGGCAGGGCCCTCGCGGCGGTGCGCGCCTTCGGG
>PLOF01000053.1 GCA_003142035.1 Candidatus Dormiibacterota bacterium | reverse complement strand
CTACCCGACGTCCCTGGCGACGGTGTGAACGTCGCGGACCTGCTCCAGCCGCTCCAGGAGCCGGCTCAGCTGGGTGAGGTTGGAGATCTCCACGCTGGTCGAGATCACGGCGGTCCGGTCGTCGTAGACCTGGACGTCCGCCCCCACCAGGTTGATCTTCGACTCGGCGATCACCGCCGCGATGTCGCGGAGCAGCCCGGTCCGGTCCCAGGCCTCGACCTTGATGCTGACTGGGAAGACCTGGTGTGCTCCCCCCTCCCATTCGACCTCCACCAGACGGTCCGGGTCCTGGGCGTGCTGGATGCTCACGCAGCTGGCCCGGTGGACGGTCACCCCCTTGCCCCTCGTGATGTAGCCGCGAATCGGCTCGCCGGACACCGGCTTGCAGCAGCGGGCGAAGGTGGTCAGCATGTTGCCGACCCCATGGACCCTCACCTCGCCACTCGGCAGCGCCGCCGCTGAGGTGAGCGGGATGGCGGGCCCGCGACCCTCATCCTCCGCGGTCGAGACGTCCCGGTCGGCATGGCGGAGCACGACCGTCCGGGGGCTCAGCTCGCCGTAGCCGATCGCCGCCAGGAAGTCGTCCGCCGTGGGGAACTTGAACTCCCGGACCAGGTCGAGCAGGCCCTCCTCCTTGAGCGAGGCGAGCGAGGTCTGGCGCAGACGCCGGAACTCCTTGTCCAGCATCTCCCGGCCCTTGCTGACGTTCTCCTCGCGGCGCTCCTTCTTGAACCACTGCCGGATCTTCTCCCGGGCCGTGGACGTCTTCACGAAGTTGAGCCAGTCCCGCGAGGGTCCGTGCGGAGCCTTGGTGGTCAGGATCTCCACGATGTCGCCGTTCACGAGGCGGTAGTCGAGGGGGACCATCCGGCTGTTGACCTTGGCCCCGATGCAGTGGTGACCGACCGCGGTGTGGACTCGGTAGGCGAAGTCGACGGCGGTGCTCCCCGCCGGGAGCGAGCGCACGTCGCCCTTGGGGGTGAAGACGAAGACCTCGTCCTGGAAAATGTCGACCTTGACCGTGTCCACGAAGGCCTCGGCGTCGAGCAGCTCCTTCTGCCAGTCCATGAGGAGGCGCAGCCAGCCGTAGCGCTCGTCGAAACGCACCTGCTGCGAGCCCGCCTTGTAGTGCCAGTGGGCGGCCACGCCGTACTCGGAGGTGTGGTGCATCTCCACCGTCCGGATCTGCACCTCGACCGGCTCGCCGGTATGGGAGATCACGGTGGTGTGGAGGGACTGGTAGCCGTTGCCCTTCGGCATGGCGATGTAGTCCTTGAAACGTCCCGGGATCGGCTTCCAGAGGTGATGGACCACGCCCAGCGCGGTGTAGCAGTCCTTGACGGAGTCCACCACCACCCGCACCGCCATCAGGTCGTAGATCTCCTCGAACTCCTTCTGCTGGCGGCCCATCTTGTCGATGATGCTGTAGACGTTCTTTGACCGACCGCTCAGCTCGGCGCGCACCCCGACGGCCTCCAGCTCGCGGTGGAGGATCTCGCTCACGTCGCGGACGAAGACCTGGCGCTGCTCGCGGCCGCTCTGGAGCCTGGCCTCCATGGCGTGGTACTTCTCGGGCTCGAGCTGGGCGAAGGACAGGTCCTCCAGCTCCGCCTTGAACTGCCAGATGCCGAGCCGGTGGGCGAGCGGCGCGTAGATGTCCAGGGTCTCCTGGCTGATCCGCCGGCGCCGCTCCTCGGCGTGGGCCCCCACGGTGCGCATGTTGTGGAGGCGGTCAGCGAGCTTGATGAGCACCACCCGGATGTCCTCGGCCATGGCCACCAACATCTTCCGGATGTTCTCGGCCTGGGCCTGCTCCTGGGTGTGGACATGGATCTTGCCGAGCTTGGTGACCCCCTCGACGAGACGGGCGATGGGTTCGCCGAACTCACCGCGGATCTCCTCCAGGGTGACCTCGGTGTCCTCGACGGTGTCGTGGAGGAGCGCCGCGGCGAGGGTCTCGGCGTCGAGGCGCAGCTCACTGAGGAGGACCGCCGCCGCGACCGGGTGCTCCACGTAGGGCTCCCCGGAGAGCCGGAACTGGCCCGTGTGAGCCTGCTCGGCCACGAGATAGGCGCGGTGCAGCACCGCGCGGTCAGCCTCGGAGAGGTAGGCGGTCCGGGACTCGAGATCGGAGTAGGGCATGGCTATCCAGCGAGTGTACCGGGGACCCCGCTCGCGCAATCGCGAAGCCCGACCCCGCCCCGGTCCATGGAACCGCCGTGAATGGCCGGCTGGGACGGGACGCACCCCACCGGGGGCCCCTCCGTGACCAGGCCGAGTCGGTCAGTCGGTCCCACTGACCCGCGGTGCGGATATGCTTCGAACTCGCATGAGTGACTTTGGTGGAGGGTACGGCCAGCAGCCGCCGGCGCCGCCCCCGGCTGTGCCGCTCTCCGCTGACGGCCGATTCTGGTGGGATGGCCAGCGCTGGCGCCGGGTGCCCATGCGACCGGCCGCGCCCGTT
The DNA here is from genome assembly GCA_003142035.1 of Candidatus Dormiibacterota bacterium. Taxonomy (GTDB): domain Bacteria; phylum Chloroflexota; class Dormibacteria; order Aeolococcales; family Aeolococcaceae; genus Changshengia. Next base: position 32,156 of record PLOF01000053.1, on the reverse strand, counting down.
CTACCGGAGCTCTCCTCCGCGGCGCCGGTCCAGCAGCAACCGCCACCTGCCGTCGCGATTCCGCAGGGCCGCCCTGCAACGCCTGCCGCGCCCCCGCCCCCGCCCGCTCCCGCGCCCGCGCCCGCGCCCGCGGGACCGTCGATGCCGGCGTCGCCCACCCCCTTCTCCGGCGATCCGGATTGGCAGGCTCGCCTGTCAGGCCAGATCGCGCCCGCCCGGCCGACGCCGCTGCCCGGCCGCACGGAGTGGCACCCGCCCGCCGCAGGCTCCCCGCTCAACGCGCCGCCGGCTCCCCTGCCGAGCCCGGGCGACTGGCCGATCGCGCCGGCGGCACCGGTGCCCGTCCAGCCGCCGGTCCGGGCGTCGATCCCAGAGGGCCGGCAGACCTTCCCGCCCCGGCCATCCTCCTCGGCTCCGCTCTTCACAACCCCCCCGAACTGGCAACCCGGGCCGTCGAGCCTCCCGCCGGTCGTGCCGCCCGAGCTCGTGCACCCGGTGGCGCTCGCCGAGTCGACGGCCTGGCGGGCCCCCGGTCAGCCGGCCGCGCCCTGGTCGCCGCCCGCCCAGGGCTGGCCGGCCGCCGCCCCGGCACCCGCTCCGGGAGCACTGCGCCAGCCCGCCCCGCCCGCCCTTCCCCGAGCCGAGGTCACGCAACCCCCACTTCCCCGGCCATCCCGGGCCAAGCCCGCGAAGCGGCGCCCCGCGCTGCTGCGCTGGGTGCTGATGCTGCTGATCGCAGTGCTCGTGGTGGTGGCCGCCTACGTGTACGTCGCCCACGCGAAGTAGGGTGATGGACCCTGCTCAGCAGGGTGCCCGCTAATACGCCCGGGCGATCACCGCGACCTCGGACGACGCCTCACCGCAGGCCAGGCACCGCCCCACCTCACCGCTGCGGTCGCGCCGCAGCACCCGAATGGTGAGGGCGTGGGCGGCTGACGTGACCGCCTCCTCGCAGGCCGGACGCTCGCAGAAGGGGGCGTTGGCGAAGACCGGCCTCTCGGCAAAGGCCTCCCGCAGCTCATCCAGGCTCCTGACCTCGACGCTTCGATCCCGGAGCATCCCCTCGGCCCGCGCCCGGATGCGGGCCTGGGCCTCCTCGAGGAGCGCGGGCAGCCGTGTGGCCACCCCGTCGAGCGGTTCGGTCCAGCTCTCCCCATCGACCCGGCGGGTGACGGTGACCTGGCCGGCGGCGAGGTCGCGGGCGCCGACGGTCACCCGAAGGGGCACACCCCGCAGCTCCCAGTGGGCGTACTTCTCGCCGGGGCGTACGCCCTCCCGCCGGTCGATCCGCAGGCGCACCTCGCCCGCCTCCGCCTCGATCCGCCGGCACGCCTCGTCGACGGCCACTGCCCCCTCCGGGTCATTGCTCCGGGTGACCGGTACGACCACGACCTGGATGGGGGCCACCCGCGGGGGCATGACCAGGCCGGCGTCGTCGCCGTGGGCCATGATGAGCCCGCCGATGATCCGCGTCGACAGCCCCCACGACGTCTGGAAGGGATGCTGGAGCACGTTCTCCCGGTCGCTGTAGGTGATCCCGTAGGCGCGGGTGAAGTTTTGCCCCAGGTGGTGGGAGGTCCCCGACTGGAGCGCCCAGCCGTCACTCATCATCGCCTCGATCGAGAGGGTGTACTCGGCGCCGGCGAACTTCTCCGACTCGGTCTTGCGGCCCGGGATCACCGGGATGCCGAGCCACTCCTCGGCCAGCTCGCGGTAACACTCGAGCCCGGTGTCGACCTCGGCGGCCGCCTGCGCGTGGGTCTCGTGGAAGGTGTGCGCCTCCTGCCAGAGGAACTCGGAGGTCCGCAGGAAGAGCCGAGTGCGCTTCTCCCAGCGCATCACGTTGGCCCACTGGTTGATGAGCACGGGGAGGTCGCGGTAGCTGTGGATCCAGTCCGCGAACATCGAGCAGATGATCGTCTCCGAGGTCGGCCGGATCGCCAGCCGCTCCTCGAGCTCCTTCTGCCCGCCCTGGGTCACCCAGGCCACCTCGGGAGCGAAGCCCTCGACGTGCTCGGCCTCCTTGAGCAGATACGACTCGGGGATGAGGAGCGGGAAGTACATGTTCTCGTGCCCGGTCCGCTTGAGCATGTCGTCGAGCGCCCGCTGGATCCGCTCCCAGAGTGCGTACCCGTAGGGGCGGATGACCATGCAGCCCCGGACCGGGGCGTAGTCCGCCAGCTCGGCGCGGCGCACCGTGTCGGTGTACCAGCGGTCGAAGTCCTCGCTCTTGCGCGTGATCGCCTTGGGCATCGCGGGTCGTTCGTCAGCCATGGCCGCCGAGTGTACGGGAGTCGCCGCTAAGGGCGGGTCAGGGGCAGCCGTGGCGCGCGGGGGGACGCGGCGCCCTAGCTCAGCCCGTCCGGCAGCGGCTTGCCCGCCGCCAGCAGCTCGGCATCCTCGGCGGCCACGGCGCGGAGCTCCGCGATCAGGGTGTCGATGAGCTCGGCCTCCGGGAGCGATGCCACCACCCTGCCGGACTTGAAGAGCGCGCCCTTGTGCTTGCCGCCCGCGATGCCGATGTCGGCGTGCATCCCCTCGCCCGGGCCGTTTACGACGCAGCCCATCACCGACACGGTCATGGTTCGCCGGATGCCCTGCATGGCCTCCTCGACCCGCTTGACCATCGGGAACATGTCGATCTCGAGGCGCCCGCAGGTGGGGCAGGCGACGAGGTTTGGTCCGTGGGGCTTGTCCTCGAGGTTGGCCAGGATCTGGCGGGCCACCCGAACCTCCTCCTCCGGCTCGCCGACCAGCGAAACCCGGATGGTGTCGCCGATCCCCTCGGCGAGGAGGATGCCGATGCCGAGCGCGCTCTTAATGCTGCCCGTGTCGACCGGGCCCGCCTCGGTGAGCCCGAGATGGAGCGGGTAGCGGTTGTCCAGGGCGGCGAACTTGCGGTTGGCCGCCAGGTTGGTGGCGACGTCCGACGCCTTCAGGGACACCTTGATCTGGTGAAAGTCCAGCTCCTCGAGGATGCGGATGTGGCCCAGGGCAGCCTCCACCATCAGCTCGGCGGTCTCGTCGACGCTGCCCCCGCGGCCGCGCTCCAGCCCCTTGCGACCGGGGATGCTGCCGGCGTTGACCCCGATCCGCATCGGGACGCCCCGGTCCCTCGCCTCGCGGGCGATATCGGCCACCTTGGCCGAGTCGGTGATGTTGCCGGGGTTGAGCCGGAGGCACGCGACCCCCGCCTCCAGCGCCTCCAGGGCGCGCGGAGCGTCGTAGTGGACGTCGGCGACGATCGGCACCGGGGAGCCGCGAACGATCTCACGCAGCGCCAGGCCCGCCTCCGGGGTGTCGCAGGTGACACGCACGATGTCGGCACCGGCGGCCGCCGCCCGCTCGATCTGGGCCAGCGTCCCGCTCACGTCCTCAGTCTGGGTCTTGGTCATGGTCTGGACCGAGATCGGGGCGGCCCCGCCGATCACGACTCCGCCGAGGTTGATGGGGACGGTCCGGCGGCGGTTGGGAGGGGTCATGTCAGTGGACGCCTCCGGCGAGGTGATTGATGTCGTTGAAGGTGATGAACACCACCAACAGGATAATCAAGGCAAGGCTGACGGCGATCGCGATCGCCTGGCGCATCGGGTCGATCCGGTGCCGGATCACCCCCTCGATGGCGATGAAGAGCAGCCGGCCGCCGTCCAGGAAGGGGATCGGCAGCACGTTGAAGAAGCCGAGGGCCAGGCTGATGATGCCGATCAGGCTGAGGTACTGCACCCAGCCCTGCTGGACGGAGGTCCCCGCGGCGGCCGCGATGCCCACCGGCCCGGAGAACTGCTGGCTGGCCTGGGCGGGATGGACGAAGAGCTGGCCGATGACCTGGACCAGGGACACGGCGTAGGAGGGGATCGCCCGGAAGCCGTCGCGAAGCGCCGGGAGGAGGGCCTCGCCGGGCACCTGCGCGCCGTACCCGATCCGCCACGCCGCCTCGACGTGGCCCGTCGCGGTCCCGTTCCCATCGCGCACATCGGAGATCTGGTCGTTGCTGAAGTGATCGGTGGAGGCGCCCTCGACGAAGCCGCTCACCGTGACCGGCCCACCGCCGCCGAGGACGGCGGCGGGATCACCGGTGGCCGGCGGCGCCCCGCTCACCGAGGTGATGACCAGCGCGTCCCCCGCCAGCTTGCTCGGGAAGGTGCCGGACTTCCCCTCCGCATAGACGACCAGCTCCGGGGTGACGGTCGCGGTGTGGTCGGCGCCATCGGTGCCCTGGTAGACGACCTGCATCGGCCGGCCCTCGCCACGCTGGACCGCGGCGTAGAAGTCGTCGTCCGTGGCCGTGGTCGAGGAGTAGCTGATCCGGGAACCCCCGATGCTCAGGATGACGTCGCCGCTGACCAGCCCAGCTCGGGCGGTCGGCTCCCCCGAGGGGACGTACGAGGGGCTGGGCTGGCTGGCCACCACGGTCAGGCAGAGGGCCCCGAAGACGAGGTTGAAGACGACCCCGGCGGCGATCGTCGCCAGGCGCCTCGGGATGGTGGCGCGGTAGAAGTTGCGCTCGCCCGCGTCGGCCTCTCCCTCCAGACCGAGCATCCCCGGCATGCGGACGAACCCGCCCACCGGCAGCGCCCGGATGCCGTACTCGGTGTCACCCCGCTTAACGCTCACCACCCGGGGGCCGAAGCCGACGAAAAACTCGTCGACCCTGATCCCGGCGAGCTTGGCGAGGACGAAGTGGCCACCCTCGTGGACCACCACCACGATGGTGATGAGCACCAGGAAGGCGACGACTGCGATGAGGAAGCCGATCACGCCGCTCCCGGGCCCCCCGGGCCGGCCGGGGCCGCGCCCGCCGGCAGGGCCAGCGCGCCGGCGACCCGCCGGCGGGCCCAGCGGTCGGCGTCGAGCACGTCCTCCACGGAGGGATCGGAGACCGCCGGCGCCGCCTCCACCGCCTCCCCCACCAGGGTCGTGATCTGGTCGAAGCGGCAGGCGCCACGCAGGAAGGCGTCGACACAGACCTCGTTGGCCGCGTTGAGCACGGCCGGCACGACGCCACCCCGCTCGCCGGCCCTCCGGGCCACCCCGACGGCCGGGAAGCGCCGCGGGTCGAGGGGCAGGAGGTGGAGGGGCGAGAGCGCGGGCAGGTCGGCCGCCGGGGCGATGCCCGGGAGCCGCTCCCCGTCGGCGAGTGCCAGGGCGATCGGGATGCGCATGTCGGGCACCCCCAGCTGGGCCTTGGTGGCACCGTCCCGGAATTCGACCATCGAGTGGATCACCGAACCCGGATGCACCAGCACGTCGATGCGGCGGTACTCGACGTCGAAGAGGAAGTGGGCCTCGATGACCTCCAGCCCCTTGTTCATCATGGTGGCGCTGTCGATGGTCACCTTGGGGCCCATGCTCCAGGTCGGATGGCGGAGCGCCTCCTCGGGAGTGATGGCGGGGAAGGTCGCGGGGTCGCGTTCCCGGAAGGGGCCACCGCTCGCGGTGAGGATCAGCCGGTTGACGCTGGCGGGATCCTCGCCCCGGAGGCACTGCCAGAGCGCCGAATGCTCGCTGTCGATGGGAAGGAGGCGGGACCCCGACCGGCGCGAACGGGCGCGCACGATCTCGCCGGCCATGACCAGCACCTCCTTGGTGGCGGTGGCCACGGTGGTCCCGGCGTCGATGGCGGCCAACGTCGGCAGGAGCGCCGCCGCCCCGGTGATGGCCACGCAGACGACGTCCGCGGGCATGGCGGCCAGCTCACAGGCGGCCTCGAGACCAACCCCCCAGCTCTGGGGAACCTCCATCCCCGGGTCGGGGGCGACCACAGCCACCCGGGCGGCCCCGAAGCGCTCGGCCAGCGCCCGCAAGCCGGCGATGTCGCGCCCGGCCACCACTCCCACAACCTGGAAGCGATCCGGGAAACGCGTGATCACGTCCACCGCCTGGCGCCCGATCGAGCCGGTGGCACCGAGGAGGACGACGCGGCGGGGAGCCGAAGAGGGGGCTTGGAAGTCCATGGAGCCGGGACGGTCCTCCGGGGGGTGGTGGGACGGACGCTGAGGGACGGCGGTGCGGCCTGCCGGGCTCACCGGAAGGCGATCAGCACCAGGAGGCAATATACGGCCGGCCCGGCGAGCAGCATGCCGTCGAGGCGGTCGAGCAGCCCCCCGTGGCCCGGGATCAGCCGGCCCGAGTCCTTGACCCCCGCCTGCCGCTTGAGCGCCGACTCGGCGAGATCGCCCCCCTCCGCGGCGACGGCGATCAGCAGCCCCATGCCCACCGCCACGAAGGGGTTGAGCGAGATCACGAGCGGCCCGGCGATGCCGGCGACCAGCATCGCGCCCACGGCTCCTCCCACCGCTCCCTCGACCGACTTGCGCGGCGATATCGAGGGAAAGAACGGGTGCCGGCCCAGGGCGTGCCCCGTGAAGTAGGCGAGGGTGTCGGTGGCGACCACCGCCCCGACGACGATCGCGACCAGATCGCGCCCCACCCCTGGGCCTGCGCCCGACCAGTGGTAGAGGCCGAGCAGGCTGCCCAGCCCGACCCCGAGATAGAGACCGCCGCCCAGTCCCGCGGCCGACCCCTCCCAGGGGGAGTGCAGGAGGACACCGGCGATCATCCCGGCGGCCAGGGCGGCCGGGAGGATGACGTCGAGGTCGCCACCCGCACCGGGGAGGACCGCCCGCTCCGCCAACCAGACGCCCAGCGCGATCACCAGCCACCGCGGGGCGGGGACCGGGCAGCGCGCGAGCAGGCTGGTCAGCTCCCAGGCGCCGAGCGCTGCGGCCGCCCCGACCAGAACATCGAGGGGGATGCCGCCGAGGTAGATGAAGCCGGCGACCAGCACGACCAGGACGGCGCTGGAGGCCACCCGGGGGAGCAGATTCATGCTGCGCGCGGGCAGGGCCCCGGCCGTCGCCGGTGCTCCCTTCTCCTCCGCTGCGGCGCCCGTCGCCGCCGCCGGGAGCGCGCCGATCGCGCCGGGCACCGGTGGAGTGCTCATCCCACCGGAGTGGCGAGCGCGGTGCCGAGATCGGCGCCGGCCGGATCTGCCACCTGGCCGAACGTCCGCCGCCGTGAGCTGAAGTCACCGAGAGCCTCGGCCAGATCGCCCGGCGCGAAGTCGGGCCAGAGCGCCTCGGTCACGTGCAACTCGGCGTAGGCCCCCTGCCAGAGCAGGAAGTTGCTCACCCGGAGCTCGCCGGCGGTGCGGATGATGAGGTCCGGGTCCGGCAGCCCAGAGGTGTAGAGGGCCGCCGAGAGGGTCGCCTCGTCCAGGGCGCGCAGGTCGACGCCGTTGGAGGCCAGCTCGCGGATGGCCTCGACCAGCTCGCTGCGGCCCCCGTAGTTGATGGCCACGTTGAGGATGTTGGCGCCGTTGTGAGCGGTCAGGGCCTCGCAGTCGTCCACCTTGCGGCGAAGGCGCGGGCTGAGCTTGGCGCGGTCCCCGATGACCCGCAGCTGCACGCCCTTGGCATTGAGCTCCTCCACCTCGCTGTCCATCGTCTCCTCGAAAAGGCGCATCAGGGAGCTCACCTCGCCACGGGGCCGCTGCCAGTTCTCGGTGCTGAAGGCGTAGAGGGTGAGGATGTGGACGCCGGCATCGTTGCAGGCCTCCATGACCCGCCGGATCGCCCGGACGCCGGCGCGATGACCTGCGGCCCGTGGCAGGTGCCGTCGTTTGGCCCAGCGACCGTTGCCGTCCATGATGATGCCGATATGGCGCGGCAGCTCAGGGCGGGCCGGCGCGGGGATGGCGGTGGGTGGGGGTGGTCGGAGCATGCCTCTCATAGAAGAACGGCCGCGAACAGCAGGCCGTTTCGGTGCGCTGACGCTAGTGTCCCACGCTCCGCGGCGGGTCGACGCGCCGTGCTTCCGGAACCGGGATGGGCGCGACCCCAGCAGGGTGGTGACCCTGCTAGACCTCCAGGATCTCCGCCTCCTTCTTCTTGACAACGTCATCGAGCTTGGAGATGAACTGGTCGGTGATGTGCTGCACCTGTCCGAGCGAGCGCTCCAGCTCGTCGCGGCTCAGGTGGCCTTCCTTCTCGACCTTGCGGAGGTGGTCGACCTCGTCGCGGCGGATGTTGCGCACCGCCACCCGGGCCTCCTCCGCCCTATGGGCGCACAGCTTGGTCAGCTCGTGCCGGCGTTCCTCGGTCAGCTGGGGGATCACGATCCGGATCAGCTGCCCGTCGTTGCTCGGGGTGAGCCCCAGGTCGGAGCGCTGGATGGCCTTCTCGATGGCCGGGATGGAGGTGCGGTCGTAGGGGCGGATGACCAGGAGGCGCGCCTCCGGGGTGGAGATGCCGGCGAGGGTCTGCAGCGGGGTCGGCACCCCGTAGGCCTCGACCTGCAGCCGCTCCACGAGCGACGGGCTGGCCCGCCCGGTGCGGATGCTCGACAACTCCTTGTGGAGCGCATCGACGCTCTTCTCCATCCGGATCTCGGCGTCAACCAGCCGCTCCTCGATCTGCGCGAGCGCCTCCTCGGCCTTGGTCGGATCGGTCATTGGGTCACCTCCGCGTCAACGCGGGTGCCGACCGCCTCCCCGAGGACGACCCTCTCCAGGTTCCCCTCGGCGTGGAGATCGAACACGATGATCGGCATGTTGTTGTCCATGCACAGGGTGAGCGCGGTGTTGTCCATGACAGCGAGGCCCTTGGTCAGAACCTCGAGGTACGAGAGATGGGCGAATCGGGTCGCGGTGGGGTCCCGGATCGGGTCGGCGGTGTAGATGCCGTCGACCTGGGTCGCCTTGAGCAGCACGTCGGCCCCGATCTCGGCGGCCCGGAGTGCGGCGGTGGTGTCGGTGGTGAAGAAGGGGCTCCCGTGCCCCCCGGCCAGGATCACGACCCGCCCCTTCTCGAGGTGGCGGATGGTCCGGAGCGGGATGAAGGGCTCGGCCACCTGCTGCATCGCGATGGCGCTCTGCACCCGGCACTGTATCCCCAGGCGCTCGATCGCATCCCGAAGACTGAGGGCGTTGATGACCGTCGCCAGCATCCCCATGTAGTCGCCGGTCACCCGCTCGATGCCGTGGCGGCTGATGTCGGTGCCCCGAACGATGTTGCCGCCCCCGACCACGATGGCGAGCTGTACACCCCGGGCCACCACCCGCTGGATCTGCTGCGCGATCCGCCGGAGCGTCTCCATGTCGATGCCGTACGCCTCACTGCCGACCAGCGCCTCACCCGAGAGCTTGAGGACGATGCGCGAGAACACCGGACGGCGACCGTCCGATCCCACCGGACCGGTCACATCCACGGCGGCGGCGTCGGGGGTCACGTGCTCGCGGCTCCGCTCCCCTCGGGCGAGGACTCCCCCACCCGGTAGCGGACGAAGCGGGCGACGGTGATGTTCTCGCCCAGCTTGGCGACCGCCTCCTGCACCAGCTCCTTGACCCTCTTCTTGTGCTTCTCGTCACGGATCCACGGCTGCTCGAGGAGGCAGACGCCGGCATAGAAGGCGGCGAGCTTGCCCTCGACGATCTTCTCCACCATCGCCTCGGGCTTGCCCTCAACCTGGGCGCGGAAGACGTTCCGCTCGCGCTCGACGATCTCCGCAGGTACGTCCTCCGGGCGAACGTACAGGGGCTCAGCCCCGGCCACCTGGAGGGCGAGCTCGCGCGCCAGCCGTTTGAAGTCGTCGGTCTTGGCGACGAAGTCGGATTCGCAGTTGACCTCGACCAGGACGCCGACCTTGGCAGGCATGCCACCCACGGCGTGGACGTATGCCTCGATCACGCCCTCGTTGGTGGAGCGGCCGGCCTTGTGCTCGGCCTTGGCCGCACCCGTCTGGCGGAGGCGGTCCTTGGCGCGCTCGAAGTCGCCGTCACAGTCGACCAGCGCCCGCTTGCAGTCCATCATCCCGGCCCCGGTGGCCTCCCGGAGCTTCATCACCAGAGCGGCTGGAATGTCCGCCATCAGGACCCCTCCACCGGTGCGGGGATGGGCTCGGCGGCGGCTGCGGCCACCGGCTCCGCAGCGTCGATCGCGGCCTGAGCCGCGGCGGCGGCGCTCTCACGCTCCGCCTCGGCGCGGGCGGCGAGTGCGGCAGCGGCCTCGGACTCATCGCGCTCCCGCAGCTCACGCTCGCTGAGCAAACGCTGCCCCTCGAGGATCGCTTCGGAGAGTGCGTTGACCATCAGGCGGCAGGAGCGGATGGCGTCGTCGTTGCCGGGGATCACGTGCTGGATCAGATCGGGATCGCAGTTGGTGTCGACCAGGGCGATGATCGGGATACCCAGCTTGTTGGCCTCGTTGACCGCGAGCCGCTCCTTCTTGCAGTCGATGACGAAGAGCGCACCGGGGAGACGCTTCATCTCGACCATGCCGGCGAAGTTCCGCTCCAGCCGTTCCAGGTCGTCCTTGTTGGCGTTGGCCTCCTTGCCGCTCATCCGCTCGAAGTCGCCCCGCTCGTTCATCCCACGGAGCTCGATGAGCCGCTTGAGCTGACGCTGGATGACCTGGAAGTTGGTCAGCATGCCGCCCATCCAGCGGTGGACGACATACGGCTGGCCGCTCCGGGTGCAGGCCTCCACGATGGAGTCCTGCGCCTGCTTCTTGGTGCCGACGAAGAGCACCTTCTGTCCACCGCCCACCAGTTCGCGGGCGTAGTCGCAGGCCTCGTCCAGCATCAGCTGGGTCTTGGCCAGGTCGATGATGTGGACGCGGTCGCGCGACGTGAAGATGTAGTCGCGCATCTTGGGGTTCCACCGGCTGGTCTGGTGGCCGAAGTGGACTCCGGCCTCGAGCAGCTGGCGGAGGGTTGCTGCCGGCACGGCGGCCTCCTTCCGGTCTGGGTTGGCACCTCCGCCCGGGGTTGACCGCGGCGGCGACCCCGAGGGGCACCCGCCGTCGCGTGGACCGGGCGTGTGAAATTAGCCCGAATTGTGCCACACGGCCTCCCGGCCGGTTGCGACGGCTCCCCATCCGGTGCTGGGGTGAGGTGGCTCAGGAGCTCCGGGGTGGCCCCTCAGGCGGGCGGTTCACCCGGGTGGGGCGGCCCCGGGGCGTGCTCGACCGGCCTCACCATCCCGGTGCCCTGGGCCCGCACATGCCAGCCCGGAATGGCCCGCCAGGTGGCCCCGTCCCACCAGTGATTGCCATCCGGAGAGCGCAGGGCTCCCGGCGGAGCACTCAGGGAGGCGTCCCGCCATCCGGTTCCGTCAAACCACTCGCTGCGGTCCGCGGAGAGGCTGCCCACCGCGAGCAGGGGCGGAGCCGGCGGTGGTTCCAGAAGCGGGGCACCGGNNCGGCGGGGGGCGCCATCCCGGCGAGGGTCCGATACTCCAGATAGCCGCCGACACCCACCACGGCGGCGAAGGCGATCGAGGCCCAGAGCGCCCAGCCGGGGGAAGTGGCCCCCTGGCTCGTGTAGTTCCCGCCCTCGATCGGCCAGTAGAGGAGGAAGAGCACCACCTCCACCCCCGCCACGCCCATCCAGGGGGACCGCCACCTCGGCGAATCCGGGACCATGCCGCCCAGCCCCAGCTCGGGGACCTTGAGGACCACGAACCAGCCCAAGGCTAAGACCACGGTCAGGGCCGGGAGGAGGCCGAAGCCCTGCCAGAGACCGCCCGCCGTGGACACGGTCGAACCCTGGCAGTAGGGGGTCACCGCCGGGCACGTGAACGAGATCTGGATCCAGCCGCCGATCAACGAGAGGACGAAGAGCAGGAGCAGCCCGCCGGCGATCAGGGTGCCGGTGGGGGTGACCCGGTGCCGGAAGGCCTTGAGGTCGAGCCGCAGCCCCGGTCCGGCGGGCGGTGGTGAATCCGGCGGCGGGGATGAATCAGGCGGCGCGGAAGCGGGCACGCCCGGCGGCGGATCGGGGGGCTCTGGGGCAGGCGGGCCGGTGGGGGGCCCTGGAGGTGGTGGGGGCGGTCCTGCGATGCCCACTCCGGTCCCTCAGAGGATGTAGCGGCGCACGTCGTCGTCGCTGATCAGATCCTGGAGCTGCTGCAGGACCATCGCCGAGTCGACGACCACCCGCTTGCCGGCGTGGTCCTCGGCGTGGAAGGAGACCTCCTCGAGCACCTTCTCCATGATGGTGAAGAGGCGCCGGGCACCGATGTTCTCGTCCTGCTCATTGACCCGATGGGCCTGATGGGCCAGCTCGGCGACCCCGTCATCGGTGAACTCCAGCTCCACCTGCTCGGTGCCGAGCAGCGCTTCGTACTGCTTGGTGAGCGCGTTGTTGGGTTCGGTGAGGATGCGCTGGAGATCGCTCTCGCTGAGCGGGCTCAGCTCGACCCGGATCGGGAAGCGCCCCTGGAACTCGGGGATCAGGTCGCCCGGACGGGCGACGTTGAAGGCGCCCGCCGCGATGAAGAGGATGTGGTCCGTGTGCACCGACCCGTAGCGGGTGTGCACCACCGACCCCTCCAGGATGGGCAGCAGGTCGCGCTGGACCCCCTCCCCGCTCACGTCGGGACCGTGGTCCGGCGACGGGCCGCAGATCTTGTCGACCTCGTCCATGAAGACGATGCCGGCCTCCTCGACGTCCCGGATGGCATCGTCGTAGACGCGGTCCATGTCGATGAGCCGGTCGGTCTCCTCCTCGGCGAGTGCCGTCCGTGCGTCGGCCACCTGCATCCGCTTGGTGCGCTTGCGCGGCGGCGCCATCTGGGAGAAGAAGTCGGAGAGCGAGTAGCCCACCTCCTCGAGCCCGCTTCCCGCGAAGCCTTCGAATGCGGGCTGGAAGGGCTCCTCGACCTCGACGTCGATGTAGCGCTCCTCCAGGTGCTTGGCCCGCAGCTGGGTGGCGAGGCGCCGGCGCAGACGCCGGCGTAGACGCTCGAGGGCCCCGCTGGCGGCCCTTCCGGCGCCGGTCTCCGGCTCCGGTGCGGTCACCGGCAGCGCCTCGCCCGCTCCCGCCGTGCGGCTGTCCCCCACCGGACCGGCGGGCTGCTCGACCGGCCGGCCTCTCGGGAGATCGCCCGCCTCGGCGGCGATGGCAACCGCCGCCCCCGCATCCCCGACGCCGGGGACGCCGTGGCCATCCGTGGCATCACCGGCCGCCTTGACCGCGCTGCGAGCCACAGCCTCCGACGACCCGGCCGCCAAGCGCATCTCGGCCTCCACCAGGATGTCGAGGATCCGCCGCTCGGCCACCTCGCGGGCCCGCGCCTCGACCTCGCTGACCCGCTCCTCATGGACGTCGGTGATGGTCTCCTCCAGGAGGTCTCTCACGATCGCCTCGACGTCACGCCCCACGTAGCCCACCTCGGTGAACTTGGTGGCCTCGACCTTGATGAACGGGGAGGCGGTGAGCTTGGCGAGCCGCCGGGCGATCTCGGTCTTGCCTACCCCGGTGGGGCCGATCATCAGGATGTTCTTGGGAAGCACCTCGCGCCGCATCTCGTCGCTCAGCCGGCGACGGCGCACCCGGTTGCGCAGAGCGATGGCGACGGCGCGCTTGGCCCCCGCCTGCCCGACGATGTATTCGTCGAGGTGGCGGACGATCTCCGTGGGGCGCAGGTCGTCCGGGTCCCGGACTTCCGCGGCGTCAGGGGATGGGACGCCGGCGTCGGGGCCGTTGCCTGCGGGAGCCTGGCCCGGATCCGTCGCCACCGGGCCGCTGTCGTCGGGGGGAGCGGCGGATGGGGAGGGCTGCGCGGTGTCCATGGTCACCCTCAGCCCGGCTCCTCGGCGGCCGCCGGCTGGTTCGGGGGCGCCTCCGCGGGGAGGTCGCCGACCGCCGCCGTCTCCGTCGAGAGGGTCTCCACCGTGATCTCGTCGTTGGTATAGATGCAGAGCGAAGCGGCGATCACCAGGGAACGCCGGGCCACCTCCGCAGCATCGAGATCGGTGTTCTGGAGCAAAGCCTTCGCCGCCGCCAGCGCATACGGTCCGCCGCTGCCGATGGCGGCCAGATCGTCGTCCGGCTCGATGATCTCGCCGTCGCCGGAGAGCAGCAGCAGCTGGTCGCGGTTGGCGACGATCAGCATCGCCTCCAGATGGCGCAGGAAGCGGTCGGTGCGCCACTCCTTGGCGAGCCCCACCGAGGCACGCAGGAGGTGCCCCTGATGGCGATCGAGCTGCTGCTCGAACTTGTCGAACAGGGTCAGCGCGTCGGCCACCGCCCCGGCGAAGCCGGCGAGCACGGTGTCGCGATGGAGCCGCCGCACCTTGGCGGCGCGGTGTTTCATGACCACGTCGCCGACGGTCACCTGCCCGTCGCCGGCGATCGCCACCATGCCGGCACGGCGCACCCCCACGATCGTGGTGGCATGCGGCCGGGGCGTCATGACGCGACCTCCGCCTTCGCCGCCGGAGACTTCCGGGGCGGCCGGTAGGTGCACGTCGGGTACCCGCTGCAGCTGACGAAGGGGCCGAAGCGTCCCTGGCGGCGAACCAGGGGCTTGCCGCAGTCGGGGCAGCTCTCCCCCGTCTGCTCGGCCGCCGGCGCCGCCGCGGCACCGGCCGCGCTGCTGCTCTGAGGCTGGATGTAGTGGCATTCCGGGTACCCGGTGCAGCCGACGAAACTCCCCCGGCGGCTCTGGCGGCGCGCCAGCGGACGGGAGCACTCCGGGCATTGACCCAGATCCGCGGTCTCACCCGCCGGAGCGGAGCCGATGCCGGCGGCGCCCCCCGCCGTGCCGGAGCCGTCCGGCCCGCCGCCCCCGGCGCCGGGGATGTCCCGGAGGAAGCGGCACTTCGGGTAACCGCTGCAGCCGACGAAGGGGCCGCGCTTGCCCTGGCGCTGCACCAGGGGCTTGCCGCAGCGCGGGCAGCTCTCGCCGATCGGCACCGCGGACGACTGCTTCTTGTCCTTGATGTAGTCGCACTCCGGATAGCGGGAACACCCCACGAAGGCGCCGAAGCGGCCCTCGCGGATGACCAGCTCGCCGATCTCGCACTGCGGGCAGGCCTCCCCCGTCGACTTGGCCGGGACCTTGACCCGCTGCATGTCGGTCTGGGCCTTCTCGACCGTGGCGTTGAAGGGCGTGTACCACTCCCTCACCGTGGGTTCGTACTTGCGCTTGCCGGCCTCGATGGCGTCCAGCCGGCGCTCCAGGTCAGCGGTGAAGTCGATGTCGACGATCTCCGCGAAATGCTCCCGGAGCAGCCCGTCGACGGTCTTGCCCAGCTCGGTCGGATAGAGGCGGCGCTCCTCCTGGCGGACGTAGCCGCGTTCCTGGATGACCTCGATGGTGGGCGCGTAGGTGGACGGGCGGCCGATGCCCCGCTCCTCCATCTCTTTGATCAGAGACGCCTCTGTGAAGCGGGGCGGGGGCTGGGTGAAGTGCTGCTCGGCGCTCACGTCCCAGCAGACCAGCCGGTCGCCGGGCTCCAGAGCGGGGATCTGGCCGTCCCGCTCGCGCTCCTCGTCGCGCTTCCAGATCCGCTGGAAGCCGTCGAAGGCGAGCACCGACCCGGTGGCGCGGAAGATGAAGTCGGAGGCGGCGATGGTCACCCGGGTGTTGAGGAAGCGAGCCGGCGCCATCTGGCTGGCCACGAACCGCCGCCAGATCAGCTCATACAGCCGTGCCTGCTCCGGAGGCAGCAGCTTGGCGACCTGCTCGGGGGTGCGGGTGACGTCGGTCGGCCGGATCGCCTCATGGGCGTCCTGGATGTTCTGACCCGTGCGCTGACGGGCCTGGCCGGTCCGGAGGTACTTCTGCCCCAGGGTCTCGCCGATGTAGGTGGCGGCTTCCGTCCTCGCCTGGTCGCTGATCCGCGTCGAGTCGGTGCGCATGTAGGTGATCAGCCCGACGGGGCCAGAGCTGCCCAGCTCCGCACCCTCGTACAGCTCCTGGGCGATCGACATGGTCCGGCGCGGCGAGAAGCGGAGCCGGGTGCTGGCGTCCTGCTGCAGCGTGCTCGTCGTGTACGGGAAGGGCGCTGAGCGCGAGGTTTCCGAGCTCTCCACCCCCTCGACCTGGAACGGCGGGGCGTCGTCGGGGCGGTGCCCCGCCTCGTCGAAGTTGAGAGCGCGCATCACCTCCAGGGCGTCCGCCTGGGTGGCGAGCACGACCCGTTCGGCCGGATCGCCGGTCTCCACCCCCTCCACGCTGCCGCGCTTGGAGCCGCGGCCGCGCTTGGGAGCGGAAGCCGCCGCCTCCAGCGCGTCCCGGCGGCCCTGGTAGCGCGCGGTGAAGCGGCTCTCGCCCTTCTCCAGCGCCGCGTCGAGGCTCCAGGACTCGGTCGTGACGAAGGCGTCGATCTCGTTCTCACGGTCCACCACCAGGCGGACGGCGACCGACTGCACCCTGCCGGCGGAGAGACCGGTCCGCACCTTCCGCCAGAGCAGCGGGCTCAACCGGTAGCCGACCAGGCGGTCGATCACGCGGCGCGCCTCCTGGGCGTAGACGCGATTGCGATCGACCTTCCGCGGATTCTTGAGCGCCGCCTCGACGGCGCTCTTGGTGATCTCGTGAACCTCGATCCGGTCCGGATCCTTGAGTTTGAGGGCCTCGGCGAGATGCCACGCGATGGCCTCGCCCTCGCGGTCGGGGTCGGCTGCGAGCAGAACCTCGTCCGCCTTCTTGGCCGCCTCACGCAGCTCCCGGATCTGCTTCTCCTTGCCCCGGATGACGATGTACTCGGGGCGGAAGCCGTTCTCCAGGTCAACCCCGAGGGTCGACTTGGGCAGGTCGCGGATGTGGCCCATCGAAGCCTTGACGGTGTAGCCGGCGCCCAGGAACTTGGCCAGGGTGCGAGCCTTGCTCGGAGACTCGACGATGATCAGACGGTTTGGCATTGGTGTCCTATGGCGGCAGGCGCCGACCGCGCCCTCCGGGCTTGGCCGAAGCCGGCAGATGATAGCAGTGGCCCCCGGCGCCGACCGAGGCCGCCATCCACTCTATCCCGGATCATCACCCGGGGTGCCTCCCGGCCAAACCTGCCGTCGATCGGGCGGGCGGCCATCTTCGCGGCTCCCCGGCTCCTCCGGGCTACGCCCGGCGAACTCGAGGGGGGGCCCCTCCGGAGGGCCGAGCCCGGGGAGGGGCCGGTGAACAGGAGGAGCGACCGCAGGGGCCCGCCGGCCCTGCCGCCACGGCGGGGAGCCCGGCGATGCCGCGACGGCCGTCAGGCCGAGCTGCGCCCGGCGGACCTCCCCCGGGCGGCCGCCTCGTCCCAGCGGCGCTCGATGCCACCGAATCGCCACACCGACAACGCCACTACCCAGGTCACGACGAAGAGGCCGACGATGAAGAACCCCGCCTCGTTGATGTTGAAGTTGGCCATGAAGTCCCAGAAGCCTCCCCTCAGGTTCAGCTCCGCAGCCAGCAGACCGAAGATCTCGATGGTGCCGATCAGCATCGCCACCGCGACCGAGAGCCCCGTGATGGTGATGTTGTAGTAGACCTTGCGCACCGGTTTGGAGAACGCCCAGCCGTACGCGAAATTCATGAAAGATCCGTCCAGCGTATCCATGGTTGACATCCCGGCAGCGAAGAGGATGGGAAGGCTGAGCACCGCGTACCAGGGAAGCCCCGCAGTGGCGGCGCCCGCGGTGGCGGCGAGCAGCGCCACCTCGGTGGCGGTGTCGAAGCCGAGACCGAAGAGGACCCCCACTGGGTACATCTGCCAGGGGCTGTGAATCGCCCGCATCATCTTGCCGAAGAAACGGAACATCAGGCCGCGTGAGTTGAGCTGCTGCTCGAGCTCAGCATCGTTGTACCGGCCACGGCGCATGTTCATGAACACCTTGACGATGCCCACCAGGATGACCAGGTTGAGAATGGCGATCAGGTAGAGGAAGGTGCCGGAGACCAGGGTTCCGACGATGCCTCCGAAGCTCTCGACTGTCGAGTTGGAGTTGCTGACCTGGCCGATGATCGCCCGTGCCGCAAAAGTGAGGCCGATCCCCAGAACGAAGACGACGGTGCAGTGGCCGAGTGAGAACCAGAACCCCACCGACAGCGGCCGCTTGCCCTCCGACATCAGCTTCCGCGTCGTGTTGTCGATGGCGGAGATGTGATCGGCGTCGAACGCGTGGCGCAGGCCCAACGTGTAGGCGGTGATGGCCACACCAATGCCCAGCAACTTGAAGTGCTGGGGCACGATCGCCACGATGAAGATCCCCCATCCCAGCACATACAGCGTGACGATGAAGCCGACCATCGCGCCGACCCGCGTCCACTCGCGGGGGGTCAGCGCTCCCCAGATGCGGGACAATCGGCCTGCGTTCGCTGCCATGGTGTGTGCCCTCCCCGGCCCGAACCGTCCTGTCCGAGGCTAGCACAGATGCAACTCAGTCGCAATCGACCTTCAGTCTCAGCTGAAGGGCCCGCCTCGCAGCCAGCACACCAACTGGCGCGCAGCCATCAGGACCACCGGTTGCGCCGGCCGGGCACGCTCAGATCGGTCTGCTCGCGACCCTGGTCGGTGAGAGCCCGGGGCCGGCTGGCGCCGGGCGGAGGCCCGTTTGGGGTAGAAGTGAGCGGTGCGCCAGATCGGGAATTCAGTCGACCGCGCCGGGAGGACCGCCCGGACGACCTTCGCGTCGCTTGCCATCCCCAACTACCGCCGCTACGTCGGCGGGCAGGCCATCTCCCTGATCGGAACGTGGATGCAGACCACGGCCCAGTCCTGGCTCATCCTGACCCTGACCCACTCGAGTATCGATCTCGGGCTGATCGTGGCCCTGCAGACGCTGCCGGTCCTCCTGCTCGGTGCCTACGGCGGGGTCGTCGCCGATCGGGTCGACAAGCGGAAGCTGATGATCCTGCTGCAGTCACTGATGGGGCTCCAGGCCCTGGTGCTGGGCATCCTCGTCACCACCCACGTGGTACAGGTGTGGGAGGTGGGGCTGCTGGCGGTCCTCCTGGGGCTCAACAACACCTTCGAGAACCCGGCGCGCCAGGCCTTCATCCTGGAGATGGTCGGCCCCCGCGATCTCCGCAACGCGGTGAGCCTCAACTCGGTCCTCGTCAACGTGGCCCGTGCGGTCGGCCCGGCGGTCGCCGGGCTGCTGATCGCGAGCGTTGGGGATGGGATCTGCTTCCTGCTCAACGCGCTCAGCTTCGTGGCGGTGGTCTTCAGCCTGGCGACCATGGACCGTTCGAAGCTGCAGCCGTCGGTCCCCAGCGGGCGGGCCCGTGGACAGCTGCGCGCGGGGGTTCGCTACGTCGCCCACTCGCCGGACCTCGGCGTCCCCCTGCTGATGATGGTCCTCATCGGGACCTTCGCCTACGAGTTCCAGGTGGTGCTGCCGGTGCTCGCCGACCAGACCTTCCACGGCGGCCCTACCGCGTACGGCTTCATGCTCGCCTCGATGGGCGTGGGCGCCGTCGCCGGCGGGCTGGTCACGGCCGCCCGCGGCCACACCGGGCTCCGGCCGGTGACGCTGGCGGCGTCCGCTTTCGCGGTCGTGCTGCTCTTCGCCGCCGGGGCTCCCAGCCTGCTCTTCGAATACCTGGCGCTGGCCGCCGTCGGATGGGCCAGCGTCTCGTTCATCGCCCGGGGGAACTCGACCCTGCAGCTGGGCGCGGCCCCCTCCATGCGCGGGCGAGTGATGGCCCTCTGGGCGATCGCCTTCCAGGGCACCACGCCCATCGGAGGTCCCCTGATCGGTTTGATCGTGGCCGGCGAGGGGGCTCGGGCCGGCCTGCTCACCGGCGCCGTCAGCTGCGCGGCCGCGGCCGGCCTGGCGATGGTCTTCATCAACCGCCTCAAGTCGTCGCGGGCCACCCCGGGAACACAGGAGACAGAGGAGACGGCCGGCCCCGAGGAGGCGGAGGTGGACCTCGGCGTGGTCGACCCCGAGTAGCGCGGGAAGCCTGCCGGTCGCACCCTCGGGGCACCTCGACACCGCAGGAGGAGCGGTGTGTGGTGGGTAGGTACCACCGGCCGACTCTGGCGTCGCGGGCCCGTCTACCCGCTGTTAACGGTGCGGGGTCGGAGCGGCGTTGGCCATCCCCAATTTGGGGCGGTCCAGGCCCGTGGAACCCACCTGTCTGCGGGGCGGGCCCGGCCCCCGGCGGCGCTGCGATGACGCGCTTCACCAGCGGGCGCGGGCGACCAGCCCGCCCGGGAGGCTCCGGACATGCCCTTCCAGCTCGAGTTCCCCCAGTAGGACGGCGAGCTCCGAGGCGCGCAATCCGAGGGCTTGCCCGATCAGCTCGCGAGGAGCAGGCTCCGCACTGACCAGCGCGAGCAGTCGCACCGCGTGGTCCCGAGCCCTGGCGGGTGAGCTCCGTTCGCCATCGGGCCGCCCCGGCCCGCGGCGCGGATCGTACGCACGTGGACCGGCGCACTCGGGGACGATGTCGGCCAGGTCGCTGACGTCCAGGTAGGGCCGCGCTCCGTCGCGCAGCAGCCGGTTCGAGCCCTCGTTGGCCGGGCCGAGGATGGAGCCGGGCACCGCGAGCACCTCCCGACCCAGCTCCGCGGCCCACCGGGCGGTGCTCAGAGCTCCGCTCTTCTCCCCCGCCTCTACCACCACCACCGCCCGGGAGAGTGCGGCGATGATCCGGTTGCGATGCGGAAAGTGCCAAGCGCGCGGACCGTCCCACGCGGTGTACTCCGACACCAGTGCACCCCTTAAGGACACTTCTGTCCTTAAGGCCCGGTGAGAGCGTGGGTAGTCCACCGCTAGGCCGCAGCCGAACACGGCCACGGTCTGCCCCCCGGCCGCCAGGCAGCCGCGGTGGGCCGCAGCGTCCACCCCGAGGGCGAAGCCGCTGACCACGGTCACTCCCCGCCGGCCCAGGTCGGCGCCGATGCGCCGGGCCGCCTCCTGCCCCGTCGCGCCGGCCATGCGCGCCCCGACCACCGCCACACCCGGCAGTGCCGGGAGCTCCCCCTCCACCGAGACGGACGGCACCCCGTACCGATCGCCGAGCGCCTGGAGGTCGGAGAGGCCGGCCGGCCAGCGCGGTTCGCCCGGGCACAGCAGCTGGCGTCTCATCGGCGCCGGGCCCGGGCTGGGGGGCATCACTGCGCGGGGATGCGGAGCTGCAAGGCCTCGATCACCGCCTCCCGGCTGACCCGCTCCTCCCCGCCGAGGTCGGCGATGGTGCGACTCACGCGTAGCACCCGGTGGTACGCCCGGGCCGAGAGCCGCCACCTCTCCCCCGCCGTCGTGAGGGCATCCCGGCCGCGGGCGTCGAGGTGACAGACCTCCAGCAGCCGGTCACCGTCCAGCAGGGCGTTGGCCCCGGCTCCAGTGCTCCCGGCCCGCTGCAGCTGGCGCGCCTGAGCCGTCGCGACCCGCTCACGCACCCGCGCGGTGGGCTCCTCGGGCGGTCCGCCGAGGAGAGTTTCCCCATTCAGGCGCGGCACCTCCGCGATCATGTCGATCCGATCTCGCATCGGGCCCGAGAGCCGGGACTGGTACCGGGTCACCACCGCCTCGGGGCACCTGCATCCGGGCCCGTTCGCCTCCCCAAGGCGCCCGCACGGGCAGGGGTTGGCGGCCGCCACCAGGACAAACTCGGCCGGGAACACCACGCTGGCCCGGACCCGCGCGACCGCCACGCTGCGTTCCTCGAGGGGCTGGCGCAGCGCCTCCAGGTGAGCGCGAGGGAACTCGCAGACCTCATCCAGAAAGAGGATCCCCCGGTGGGCGAGAGAGA
This sequence comes from Candidatus Dormiibacterota bacterium, assembly GCA_003142035.1. Taxonomy (GTDB): domain Bacteria; phylum Chloroflexota; class Dormibacteria; order Aeolococcales; family Aeolococcaceae; genus Changshengia. Next base: position 10,684 of record PLOF01000053.1, on the reverse strand, counting down.
CCTCCCCGGGCTGGGCGATGCCGGCGCCGCCGCCGATCAGGCCCGCCCGGGAGACGGAGTGATGGGGAGCGCGGAAGGGCGGCCGCAGGCTGGTGGCCGGACGGTCGGAGAGGCGTCCGCGCAGGGAGTAGAGAGAGGCCACCTCCAGCGCCTCATCGGCTCCCAGATCGGGGAGCAACCCGGCCAGGGCACGGGCAAGCATCGTCTTTCCCGCCCCGGGTGGCCCGAGCATGAGGAGGTTGTGCCGCCCCGCCGCGGCGATCTCCAGCGCTCGCTTGGCGATCGACTGGCCGCGGATGGCGGCGAGGTCGACGCCGCCGGAGGCGCCCACCCCGCCCATCGGCGGCGCCGCCATCGGGGCCAGGTGGAGGCGCCCCTCGAGGTACGCGACCGCCATCGCGAGGCTCTCCACGCCGATGACCTCGGGCCCCTCCACCAGGGCCGCCTCGGCCGCGTTCTCGGCCGGGACGATCAGCCGCCGGATGCCCGACGCGGCGAGGCGGCGGGCCATCGGCAGCACCCCGATGACGCCCCGTACCCCTCCGTCGAGCGCCAGCTCGCCAATGCAGGCGACGTCGTCGAGGGGCAGCTCCCGCCCGGTGCGCAGCAGGGCCACCGCGATGGCCAGATCGAAGCCGCTCCCCTCCTTGGGAACCTCGGCAGGCGCCAGATTGACCGTCACCCGCCGCTGCGGGAAGTCGAAGCCGGCGTTGCGGACCGCGGCGCGGACCCTCTCGCGCGCCTCCTGGATGGCCCGGTCGGTGAGCCCGACGATGGTGAAGCTGGGCAGGCCGTTGGCCACGTCCACCTCCACGGTCACCGGGACGCCGGAGAGCCCCTGCACAGCACAGCTTATGGCGGTCGCTACCATACAAGTAAGTATAATAAGCGAAGTGGCAGGGCGCTGAAGAACCCCCGACGGTCCTGCCGCCGCCATCCTCGGCGAACCGGCTAGGAGGCAGGCTCCATGACACAGACCCAGCTCTCCGAGACGCTCTCGATGGTGCCGTTGCTCGAGTCGTTCGCCAGCTCACCGGCCGTCACCGAACCCGAGCCGTCGGGGCTCACCTGGGCGGTGAAGGTGGCTGTCTTGGTGCTGTTGGTGGACCAACTGACGGCAGCGCCGAGGCTGACACTCTGGGCCACCGTGGTCGACGGATAGCTCCCGGGGCCGCTGTAGGGGTTGATGACGAGATCGAAGCCGAGGCCCTGCCCGTTGACGGTGACCTGGGCGTCGCCCGGGTCAGGCGCCTGCAGCGCCGCGGCGGCCGAGCTCGGCGCCTCCCCCCCGTGCTGCGCCCAATCGGCACAGCTCAGTGCATTGGCCCCCTGATCGGAGTCGATGAAGCCGCCACTGGCGCTCACCGACCCGCTGATCGTGTAGCAGACGTAGAGGGTGAGCCCGCTCGGCGCGGTGGCAGGAGCGGCGATGGAGCAGCCGCCGGGGCCGCTGGTCGGACGTGGCCCGCTCGGCGAGGGGGTGGTGCCAGGTGTCATGGAGGCACCCGTTGTCGGAGCCTCGCTGAGGCCGGCTCCCGCGGCCGTCGCCGTGCCGGTGGAGGGCGGCGTGGAGGCCGGGGCGCCCTGGCAGGCGGCGACCAAGCCGGCCAGCACCGCGACCGCTGCGACGACAGGACGTCGGCTCGTCATCCGCCGCGGATCATACGGTCACGCACCCCGGCGGGTGCGGCAAGGCCTGACCGGGGCGTGCCCCCGCCGGGTGCGCGGACCGCGGGCGGATCAGCCTCCCACCGCGTCCCGGATGTGCTCGCAGCTCAGCAGCCGCAACTGGCGGTCCAGGCGCACCGCCACGACATCGATCCGGCAGGGCTGGTCGCCCCGGCCGGAGGCCTGGCGGTAGGCCTCGAGGAGGGCCCGGAGCTTGGCCTGTTTGCGCCGGTCCACCGCCTCCTGGGGAAGGCCAAAGCGGTCGCCGCGGCGGGCCTTGACCTCCACCGCGACGAGCACCCCGGCCTCCTCGCAGACGAGGTCGAGCTGGCCGAGCCGGCAGCGCCAGTCTCGGGCCACCACGCGCAAACCACTCGCCGTCAGATGGGCGAGCGCGGCCGCCTCACCGGCCGGGCCGACAAGTCGACGGTCCAGCGACGGCGCACGGCCCCGAGCCACAGCTCCCGGCTGGGGAGCCGCCACGGCACGAGACGCCCGAAGGTCCGCTGCGGACCGGTCAGACGTTCCCCGGCTCCGTCTCCTCGGCCGCGGCCTCGACCTCGCTGATCGGGGCCGTCTCCACCTCGTCCACGTCCGCGCTGAGGACGGCCTGGGCGCGGCGCACGGCGCCGGACTCGCCTCCAACCGGCTGGCGGCGCTCCCGGATCCGGGCCCGCTTGCCCACCTTCTCGCGCAGGTAGTACAGCTTTGCCCGGCGCACGTCACCGTGGCGGAGCACTTCGATGTGATCGATCCGCGGCGAATGGAGCATGAAGGTCCGCTCCACGCCCACCCCGTGCGAGGCGATGCGGCGGACGGTGAAGCTGGCGCCGATCCCGGTCTTGCGGGAGAGGCCGATCACCACCCCCTCGAAGACCTGGATGCGCTCGCGAGTACCCTCGACGACCTTGACGTGCACCCGCACGGTGTCCCCGCTGCGAAGCACAGGGACCTCGGCCTTCTCCTGCTCCCGCTCGAGGAGCTCGACGACGTTCACTTCGTACCTCCAGAAATCGCGCCCGACGACCCTAACAGGTCGGGCCTCCGGCGCCGAGTTGACTCCATGCTCTGACCGCGACGCCACGCGGCGATCGCAGCGTGATTTCCCCCCCGCAGCACCTCCGGCACCACCTCTCCCTCGAAGTCGGCCGGCCGGGTGTAGAGCGGGGCTTCGAGACCACCCGCAGTGGTCTCCGAAAAGGTCTCGTCGGCCAGCGAGTCGGCCGATCCGACGACGCCCGGGACGAGTCGCGCGACCGCGTCGATGACCGCCATGGCGGCGATCTCGCCGCCGCTCAGGACGTAGTCCCCGACCGAGAGCTCCTCGCCGATCTCAGAGCGCGCGCGCTCGTCGACGCCCTGATAGCGGCCGCAGACCAGGAGCAGCGCGCTCTCCGCGGCCAGCTCCCGGACCACTCCCTGGTCCAATGGCCTCCCCTGCGGTGAGAGCAGGATCGACCTCACCCCGGGCACCTCGCTCCGGATCCGGCGCAGCGCCCGGACGAGCGGCTCGGGCTTCAGCACCATGCCAGGCCCACCGCCGAAGGCGATGTCGTCCACCTGCCGATGGCGACCGGTCGTGAAGTCGCGGAGATCGTGGACACCAAGCGCGATATCGCCACGTTCGAGGGCGCGCCCGACCACGCCGACCCCGAGAGGGCCGGGGAAGACTTCGGGAAAGATGGTCAGCACCTCGAACCGCATCTCTTTACGGGTCGGCCCGCTCAGGCCTCCTCCTCCTCCCAGGGGGTGAGCACGATCCGGCCTCCGGCCAGGTCCACCTCGCGGACAAAGGCGGACACCATCGGGAATCGCCTCTCGCCCGCCTCGCCCTCCACCACCAGCACGTCATGAGCGGGGCCGGCCTCCACGTCGGCGACCACGCCGACGGCGTGCCCCTCGGCATCCACGGCGGCGAGCCCCACGAGCTGCCAGACGAACCACTCCCCCGGAGGCAGGTGTCGTGCCCGCTCCGGCTCCACGCAGAGGTAGGCACCGCGCAGGAGGCCGGCCGCCTCCGGGGTGTCGACCCCGTCGAAGGCGAGGAGCAGGTCGCCATCGCCCATGCCGCGCGCCGATCGCACGATCAGCTCGCGCCGGGTGCCCTCCACCGTGACCCGCACCCCGCGGCGGAAGCGGCGGGCATCGCCGCCCAGGCTCTCGACCCGCACCTCTCCCAGCAGCCCGTGGGCGCGCCGGACATGCGCGGCGCGGAGCAGGTCCGGACGCCCGTCCGGCGGACCGGGGGTGGATCGAGGGGTCATCGCTGCTCGGCCAGCTCCACCTGGACCCGCTCGTGGCCACGCAGCCCGGCGGCCCGGACCACGGCGCGCACCGCGTCGATGTTGCGCCCACCCTTGCCGATCAGCTTGCCCATGTCGGCTTCCGCGACCCCCACCTCGATAAGGGTGGTACGCCCCTTGACCTCCGACCGGACGGTCACCGCCTCCGGGGTGCCGACCATCCGCTCGATGATGAAACGGGTGAGGTCAGCGTAGTCGGTCACCTATGCGTCCTCGCTGACGGCTGCCGTCTCCACAACGGCCGCGTCCGCGACCGGCTCGGCCTCGACAGCCACCGCCACCGCGACGGGCTCTGGCTCGGCGACCACCGGCTCCTTCTTCGGGACGGCCGCGACCGGCTTCACCTCGGCGGGTGTCTCGTCCAGCGCCGCCGCCGCACCGAGCCCGACCGAACCCCGCTCGCGCTTGGGGTTGCCGGCCAGGATGCCCTGGGCGACGAGCAGATCACGCGCACTGTCACTCGGACGGGCGCCGCGACGGAGCCACTCCCGAACCCGGTCGGCATCGATCTTCACCGACGCGGGCTGGGGCAGCGGGTCGTAGTAGCCGAGGGCCTCGATGAAGCGACCGTCGCGCGGGCTGCGCGAGTCCGCGACCACCAGACGGTAAAAGGGGCGCTTCGTGGTGCCCATCCTCTTCAGGCGGATCTTGACCAAAACTTCTCCTTTGCCGTGGTTCTGTACCCGTTGCTGACGGGCATCGAAAGCATTGATACGCTCATGGCCGGGGCAGGCCGAGCTGCGACGGGTCCATCCCCTGAAGCTGGCGCAGCATGCGGGCGCGCCCGCGCACCCCCTTGCTGCCCTTGCCGCCCACCGACTTCATCACCGACTGCATCTGCTCGAATCCCCTGAGCAGCTTGTTGACGTCAGCCAGGGTGGTGCCGCTGCCGGCCGCGACGCGGCGCCGGCGCTGGCTCTTGAGCACCTCGGGATGGATGCGTTCGTGAGCGGTCATGGAGAGAACGATCGCCTCCATCCGGGAGAGGTCCTTCTCGGTCGGCATCATGCTGCCCGCGTTCTTGATCATCTGCCGGCCGCCCGGGATCATCCCCAGGATCCCCTCCAGCGGGCCCATATTGCGGAGCTGGTGCATCTGATCCAGCCAGTCGTTCATGGTGAAACGCCCGGCGAGCATCTTCTTGGCCGTGGCCTCGGCGGTGTGCTGGTCCATCTGGGACTGGGCGCGCTCGACCAGGGTGAGGATGTCGCCCATGCCGAGGATGCGCGAGGCCATCCGCTCCGGCTGGAAGGGCTCCAGCTCGGAGACCTTCTCCCCCACTCCGGTGAAGAGGATGGGCTTGCCCATCGACTCCTTCATGGAGAGAGCCGCGCCGCCCCGGGCGTCCCCATCCAGCTTGGTCAGGATGACGCCGTCCACGCCGACCTGCTGGTCGAATTCCCGGGCGACGTTGACGGCCTCCTGGCCGGTCATCGCGTCGACCACCAGCACGGTGTCGTGGACCGTGACCTTCTTGCGGATCTCCTTGAGCTCCGCGAGCATCGGCTGGTCAATCTGGAGGCGCCCGGCGGTGTCGAGGATGACGACGTCGCAATTGAGCCGCCGTGCCTCCTCCAGCCCGCGCTTGCAGAGATCGGGGGGCTTGCTCTTGCCGTCGGGCATGGCGACCGGGATCTGGTTGTCCTTGCCCAGCTTCTCCAACTGCTGGGGCGCCGCCGGACGCTGGGTGTCGGCCGCCACGAGGAGCGGGCGATGTCCGTCCCGCCGGGTGGCGAGCGCGAGCTTGGCGCAGGTGGTGGTCTTGCCGCTGCCCTGGAGGCCGATGAGCATCACCACGGTGGGCGGCTGCGACTGGTAGCGCAGCTTGCGCTGCTCCCCGCCCAGCAGCGCCACCAGCTCCTCGTTGACGATCTTCACGATCTGCTGGCCGGGAGTGAGCGACTCGAGCACGTCGGCACCGACGGCGCGCTCGCGGATGCGGTCGACCAGGGCACGGGCGACCTTGAAGTTGACGTCCGCCTCGAGGAGGGCGAGACGCACCTCGCGCATCCCCAGCTCGACCTCCTCCTTGGTCAGGCGGCCGCGCCCGGAGAGCGACTTGAAGATCTCACCGAGGCGGTCGGAGAGGGATTCGAACATGGTCAGCCGAGCTCCCCCAGACGAGCGCGCAGCCCCGCCTCGACCGCGTCGCGCCGGGACAGCTCGGCGGCGTGGCCCAGCCTGGCCTCGAAGTGCTCGAGCTGGGCCAGACCCCGGCGGACCAGGTCATGGGCGCCGCTCCGGCTGCAGCCCAGGCTCTCGGCCAGCTCGGCGAAGGACCAATCCTCGTCCAGGTGCAGCCGGCAGGCCTCGCGCTGGTGATCGGTGAGCAGCGCGCCGTAGACGTCGAGGAGGCGCTGGAGGTGGGCGGTGCGGCCGAGGGCGTCCGCCGAGCCCGGGGCGTGGAGAAGTGTCAAGGTCAAAGCCTGGACAGTGTAGCGGATCGCCGGCCCCGGACTGCCGAGCAACGCGGTCGCCGCAGAACCTGCAGATCACTCCTGCCCGCACCGACGCCTCAACATGAAGCACCAGCACGTTCACGAGGCCCGGCGGTTCAATAACGTCAGGCTCGCCAAACAGCGAGGGCCCATCGATGAAAGCAGCACGATTCCACGGTCGGAAGGACATCCGGATCGACAACATCCCGGAGCCAGAGCTGCGGCCCGGCACGGTGAGACTCAAGGTCGCCTGGTGTGGGATCTGCGGCACCGACCTGCACGAGTACCTTGAGGGGCCCATCTTCATCCCTTCCCCGGGCCATCCACATCCGCTCTCCCATGAGGAACCGCCGGTCACGATGGGGCACGAGTTCTCGGGCACCGTCGAGGCGGTCGGCGAGGGCGTCACCGACATCGCCGTCGGCGACAATGCCGTGGTCGAACCGTATTTCGTCTGCGGCGAGTGCCCGCCGTGCAAGGCGGGCAACTACAACCTGTGCACCAAGATGGGGTTCATCGGTCTCGCCGGCGGCGGTGGCGGGTTGAGCGAGAAGGTGGTGGTCGAGAGGCGCTGGGTCCACAAGATCGGCGACATCCCGCTCGACGAGGCTGCGCTCATCGAGCCGCTCAGCGTGGCTCACCATGCCGTGACCCGCGCCGGCGCGAAAGCAGGCGACGTGGCGCTCATCGGCGGGGCTGGCCCGATCGGTCTGCTCGTCGCCGCGATGCTCAAGAGTTTGGGCGTCACGACGATCATCACCGAGCTCAGTCAGGCTCGCAAAGAGAAGGCGCAGTCAAGCGGAGTCGCGGACCATGTCCTCGACCCCTCCTCGGATGACGTCAAGGAGCGGGTGCTCGAACTCACCGACGGCACCGGCGCCGACATCGGATTCGAGTGTGCCGGGGTCGATGCCGTGCTCGATGCGCTGCTCGGCTCGGTGCGGCCTGGCGGCGTCGTCGTCAACGTGTCGATTTGGGGGCACCCCGCCACGGTGGACATGCAGAAACTGGTGCTCAGAGAGATCGACCTGCGCGGCACCATCGCGTACGTGCGTGACCACGAGGCGGTGATCAAGCTGGTGCAAGCCGGCCGGATCGACCTGAAGCCGTTCATCACCGCGCGTATCGCATTGGAGGACTTGGTCTCTCAGGGCCTGACGACTCTCATCGAGCACAACGACACGGCGGTGAAGATCCTGGTGCACCCCTAGGTGCCGCGACGCCCCGCGGGAGCGCGCAGAACCTAGTTCTTGGCCGCTCCCGGTTTCCGCGCTCCCGGATTCGGTGCGCCCGGCTTTGGCGGTACCGGCTTCGGTGCTCCGGGTTTCGTCGCCCCCGGCGGGGCTGCTCCCGGCGCCTCCAAGACCCCGGCGAAGAGGGCATCGAGGTACGCCTTGGGGTCGAAGACGTTGAGGTCGTCGATCCCCTCCCCCATGCCGACCAGCTTGACCGGTACCCCCAGATCCTCCTCGATGGCGAGCACGGTCCCGCCCCGTGAGGTGCCGTCGAGCTTGGTCAGCACGATCCCGGTGAGCCCGAGCGCCTCGTGGAAGACCCGAGCCTGGGCGATCGCGTTCATCCCGGTCGGCGCCTCGATGACGAGGAGCGTCTCCTGGGGCGCCTCGGGGATGACCCGCCGGGCGACATTGCGCACCTTGATCAGCTCCGCCATCAGGTTCACCTTGGTGTGCAGACGCCCGGCGGTGTCCACCAGGACAACGTCGGTGCCCCGGGCGACGGCCGCCTGTAGGGCGTCGTAGACCACCGCCCCGGGATCGCCGCCCGGCTGGTGGGCGATGAACTGGGCGCCGCTGCGATCGGCCCAGAGGCGCATCTGATCGATGGCCGCGGCGCGGAAGGTGTCGGCGGCGGCGATCAAGACCGTCCGCCCCTCGCTCTGGAGGCGGTGGGTGAGCTTGCCGATGGTCGTCGTCTTGCCGCTGCCGTTGACCCCGACCATGATCACCACCGCCGGGACGGCCTCGATCCGGAGGCGGCGGTCACGCGCCTCCAGCACCGCGAGCATCTCCGCCTTGAGCGCCCGGAGGGCCTCCTCGGCGGAGGTCATCCGCTCCTCACGGACGCGGGTGCGCAGCTGCTCCACCAGCCGCTCCGCCACCGGAAGGCCGCAGTCGGCGCCCACCAGCACCTCGAGAAGGTCGTCCCAGAAGGACTCGTCGAGGTCTCGGCGGAGCAGGACGACGTCGCGCACCTGCTCGCTGAAGCTGAGCGAGGCGCGATCCATCCGCCGCGACATCCGCCGCCACCAGGCATCCCGCCGCGGCTGGTTGAACTGCTCGGTGGGGCTCATCCCCGTCCCTCCGCGACCTGCCCGCCAGCGGCCGGTGGCCCGACCGGTCCGCTACGAGGCGACACGGCGAAGCGGCGAAACGATCGTCCCGGTCACGTCGGCGGTCCCGGCATCGGCGGCGAAGCGGACCGACAGCAGCGAGCTGACCCCGGCGCGATCGATCGTCACCCCGTAGAGGGCGTCAGCGGCGGCCATGGTGACGTGATTGTGCGTGACCACGATGAACTGCTGGATGGCGGCGAGCCGGGTCAGCAGCTTGGTGAAGCGCAGCACGCTGGTGTCGTCGAGGGGGGCGTCGACCTCGTCGAAGATATAGAAGGGCGAGGGATTGACGTGTTGCAGGGCCAGGACGACGGCCAGGGCGGTCAGCGCCCGCTCACCGCCACTCAGCAGACTGAGGGGTTGGAGCCGCTTTCCCGCCGGCTGGGCGAGGATCCCCACTCCCAGGAGGTCGTCGTCCGTCCTCCCCCTGGCCGCCGGCGCCGCCTCCTCCCCGGCGTTCGGTGCGGGCTCCGGGGGACTCTCCATGCGAAGGGTGGCCCGGCCGCCCGGGAAGAGCTCCGCGAACACCTCGGCGAACTGGGCGCTGACCGCTGCGAAGACGGCTCCGAAACGCCGCCCCGCCTCGCCCTCGAAACGGCGGACCAGGTTGCCGACCTCTGCGGAGGCGATCGCCAGGTCGTCGCGGTCGGTCTGGAGCCGACCCACCCGCTCCTCGAGAGCGGCATGCTGCTCCGGCGCCAGGGCGTTGACCGGCCCCATGGCGGCGATCTTGCGCTCCAGCCGGGAGATCTCGCGCTCGGCACGCTCGGCAGCGGCCGGGTCCAGCTCCGCGGTGTCGTCGTCGACCTCATCGCGCACCGACTCCGCCTGCTCGGCGAGCCGCATCTCCGCCACGCCGACCTCGCTCCGGGCCGCGTTGACCTCGTCCTCGGCCCGCGCGACCACCACCCGCACCTCGCCACGCTCCGCCTCCAGGACACTGAGCGCCCTCTCCTCCTCGGCGAGCGGCCCCGTGGTCTGCGCGAGGCTGGCCGCGGCCACCTCCACCGCCTGCTCGGCGGTCCGGGCGGCTGCGGCGGCGGCCCCCCCGTGGGCCAGCGCCGCGAGCACGTCCGTCTCCGCGCCCACCACCCGGGCGTCCGCCTCCGCGAGCCGGTCGGCGGCCTCGATGCGCCGCCTCTCGCTCTCCAGGCGGCGGCGATCGGCCGCGTCGGCGGCGAGCCGAAGCTCGGCCAGCTCGGCGTCGGCACGCGACCGCTCGGCGGCAACCTCATCACTGCGATTGCGCAGCTCGGTGTGTCGAAGCCGGGACTGCTCCGCCGCCATCCGGAGGCCCTCCTGACCCTGCTCGGCGCGGTCGGCCTCCAGAGCGGCGTTCTCGGCCGCCGCGGCCGCCGCTGAGCGGGCCTGAACGCGACGGGCCATCTCCGCCTCCAGCGAAGGGAGCCGCCGCTTCTCCATCGCCGCCGCGATGCCGGCGGCCGCCGACTGCGCAGTGGCCTCGGCCGCCTCCCGCCGGCGCGCGGCCAGCTCGGCGCCGGCATGAGCCAGGGCGGAGTCCGCGGCCGCCACGACGCCGGAGCGGCGCCGCACCTCCGCCTCCGCCTCCGCCTCCAGGGCGGTCGCCCCATCAGCGGCGACCTGGGCCTCGCGCGCCGAGGCCACCAAGGAGAGGGTGGGCGCGCTCCCGCCCCCGGCTCGCGCCCCGGCGGNNGCTCGATCTCGACGGCATCGATGGCACGGCGAGCCCCTGCGACCGCCGGCTCCGCCTTCACCGGCGCGGACGGATCCCACACGTCGACGTGGGCCCTCCCGGCGTCTTCTCCCGTCCCCAGAACCTCCTCCCGGACCTCGGCCCCGCGCAGCAGCCCGAGGGCCTGGGCGACGTCAGCGACCACCCAGGCGCCGAGATGCGGCTCGAGAGCCGCCTCCACCGCCGCGGCGTCCGCAGGGTCCACGAC